>DRQV01000094.1 GCA_011371325.1 Thioploca sp. | reverse complement strand
TCGTCCACGTCCTGCCGTTTGATATTCTGCTATATAAACCAATGGTTCTTCGGTAATAATATTGGTCTGAGCTAAAATAAGTTTATTAGTTGAATCTACAACATCAAATATTTCTAAATTAACCAACTTATTGCTAAGTTTTGCTCTAATTTTTTTTACATCTAATAAATCAACCGTTTCAACTAGTTGATATGTATCACAGGTTGGATTATTTAATTTAATCCCATAAGAAACTAAGTCATCAATAATTTCTTTTAATTTATTAGCACTTATAGACAATTTAGTTACTAATTGTTTAGTGGTATATATCTGTCTATTATTAAGTATTTTTAACACTTGTCGATACATCTTAAAGTAATTTCTTAAAAAATCAAGCAAACTTAATTGATAAATACTAATAACAAAAGATAAAATATCAGTTATAAGCTTATTTATCAAATATTAATGGGTAAATTATATTTAATAAACGTTGCAAAGCACCTTTATTTTTCTGTACAAATAGTTGTCCATTTTTTCCAACTTTTTTAGCAAGTTTAGGATTATTTAAATATAGTTTAACAGTTTGATATAATTGTTCTGAATTTTTAATTTTATTGGCCGCTTTAGCCTCTATTAGCTCACGACAAATTTCCGCACATTCAAATACATAAGAACCCATTATTACTGGTATTCCTACTATTGCTGGTTCTAATAAATTATGACATCCAACTGGAACTAAGCTACCTCCAACAAAAGCAATATCACCAGTAGTATACAGCATCGCTAATTCGCCCATAGTATCAACTAAATAAATGTCTATATTAGTATTAATATTATTTTTAGTACGATTTACAGTGTTAAACCCATGTTGCTTGCATAGTTTAATAACTTGATCAAATCGTTCTGGATGACGTGGGGCTAAAACTAATAATAAATCCTTAAATTCTAGTTTTAATTTTCTAAAAACCTCAAGGATGGTCTTTTCTTCACCTGCATGAGTGCTAGCAGCAATCCATACTTTACGATTTGAACCCCATTGTTGACGCAAACTATCTTCAAAAATTGGTGAAATAGTATCAAATTTTATACTACCAGTCACTTGTACTTTGTTGGAATCAGCCCCTAATCGAATAAATCTATTTGCATCTTCTTTAGTCTGAGCTGCTATTATGGTTATATTGGCCAACATTTTCCGGGTTAATTTAGCAATATAGTTATAATTTTTAGCAGAATTAGCAGATAACCTTCCATTGGCTAAAACTATAGGGATATTTTGGCAAGCATGTAATAAGTTAGGCCATAACTCTGTTTCCATTAAAATTAGTATGCTCGGTTTAGTGCGAAACAAGAATCTACTTATTGATCCAGGTAAATCATAAGGTAAGTAAACATGCCAAACTTCATCTCCAAATATTTTTTTTACCCTTTGCGAACCAGTTGGTGTCATAGTAGTAAGCAATATTGGATAATCAGGGAATTTAATTTGTAAAGCCTGAATCATTGATATTGCGGCTTGCACCTCTCCCATTGATACAGCGTGTATCCATAAACAATTTTTTACTGGTAAAGCTGAAAAAAAACCAAATCTTTCTGGCCAACGTTGCCAATAGGCAGGGGCTTTTACACCACGCCATAATAAACGCAATAACAAAATAGGAACTATTAAATAAAAAATACCAGTATAAATAAACCGCAAAACTTATTCACTTGAGATTTTTTTCAACATTAAAATTGCATCCTCATTATCTTGAGCTGCTGCCAATAATAACCATTTTTTAGCTTTTTTCAAATCTTTCTGTCCACCTTTACCATTATAATACATCATACCTAAACTTAGCTGGGCTTCTATATGTCCTTGTTTAGCAGCTTTTTTATACCATTCTTTGGCCTTAGAAAAACTTTGTATCAATCCACCACTACCTACAAAATATAAAGCTCCTAAAAAATATTGTGCCTCTATATGTCCTTGTTCAGCGGCTTTTTTATACCATTTTGCAGCTTCAGAAGAATAATCTTCACTATTGCTATCATAATACATCTTAGCTAATCTAAACTGCGATTTAATATGGTTTTGCCTAGCTGCTTCTAAAAAAGCTTGCCTAGCCTGAATAAAATAATTGTTATTATAAAATTCAAGGGCAGACTGATATATTTCTTCAGGATTTGGTTGAATAACATCTAGTGGTTTAACAACTTGTTCTAACTTGGGTGGTTTAACAACTTGTTCTGACTTGGGTGGTTTAACAACTTGTTCTGACTTGGGTGGTTTAACAACTTGTTCTGACTTGGTAAGTATATTACAACCAGAGACTACTAATATAGCTGAAATAAATAATATTTTTTTCATTCAGTTGTCTTAAAGTATTTTCGATTTTTAATATAATAGCATAGTTTTTTAATATTTCCTAAATTTGATTTATAACTGAAATTATGCTTAAAATAATTGATAGTGTACAACTCGATAATCAAATTTTTAATATAAAGCTTTTGTATAAATTTTAAAGTTTTAAAATCTTTAGGAGGATTTACCATCTTTTTTACCAATAGGAGATTCTTATGACCCAAAAACAAAATTATGGTTCTAATCCAGTTGAAGTTCGTGAAACTGATCAATATAAATCTGAATATATTGAAAGCTTTGTAGAACGATGGGATCAGTTGATAGATTGGAATGCAAGAGCTGAAAGTGAAGGACATTTTTTTATTGATGTTTTGAGGGAAAGAGGGGCAAAACGAATTCTTGATGTAGCAACTGGTACCGGATTTCATTCATTACGTTTACTGGAAAACGATTTTGACGTTGTAAGTACAGATGGAAGTCCGTTTATGTTAGCAAAAGCATTTGAGAATGCTAGAAAAAAAGATAAAATATTACATACAGTATGTGCTGATTGGCGATGGTTAAATAAATATATATATGAAAAATTTGATGCTATTATTTGCTTAGGCAATTCATTCACTCATTTATTTACCGAAAAAGCTCGCCGGAAAGCTTTAGCAGAATTTTATGCTGCTTTAAAACATGATGGTATCTTAATTTTAGATCAACGGAATTATGATGATATTTTGGATCAAGGTTTTTCTTCTAAACATACCTATTATTATTGTGGAAATAATGTAAAAGCTGAACCAGAATATGTAGATGAAGGTTTAGCTAGGTTTCGTTATGAATTTCCTGATCAATCTGTTTTCCATCTTAATATGTATCCATTGCGTAAAAATTATGTTCGCAACCTGATGAAAGAAGTTGGTTTTCAAACCATAACTACTTACGGTGATTTTAAAGAAACTTATCATGGTGAAGAACCAGATTTTTTTGTACATGTAGCTGATAAAAAATATGAAGTGGAAGAAGGTGAAAAATAATGAGATATTCAAATGTAGTAGAAACTGCTCGTACTTACTATAATAGTGATGATGCTGATAATTTTTATGCAGTTATTTGGGGTGGAGAGGATATTCATATAGGTATTTATGAATCAGAACAAGATTCTATTTTTGAAGCTAGCCGTAAAACTGTACATCGTTTAGCAAATTTAGTAACTTTAAATGGTAAAACTAAAGTTTTAGATATTGGTTCTGGTTATGGAGGAACTGCTAGATACTTGGCTAAAATTAGTGATTGTCAGGTTGATTGTTTAAATTTAAGTGAAACCCAAAATCAGCGAAATAGACAATTGAATGCAGAACAAAATCTTACAGATAAAATTACAGTGATAGATGGTAGTTTTGAAAATATTCCGGCTGAAGCTGAAAAATATGATTTAGTATTATCACAAGATGCTATTTTGCACAGTGGTAATCGACGACAAGTTTTAGCTGAAACACTAAGAATATTAAAACCTGGAGGAGATTTTATCTTCACCGATCCTATGCAAAGTGATGATTGCCCAACAGGGGTATTACAACCTGTTTTAGATAGAATTCATCTTGATTCAATGGGATCGATTGAATTTTATAGTAAAACTGCTATGGAACTTGGATTTAAAAAAGTACAGATTATTGAAATGACTAACCAGTTAATTAATCATTATAAACATGTTTTAAAAGAATTAGAAAATCGCTATACTGAAATGTTAAAGGTATGTAATCAGGATTATTTAGAACGTATGAAAATAGGTCTTAATCACTGGATTGAAAGCGGTAATAAAGGTTATTTAGTTTGGGGAATTTTACATTTTAAAAAGTTACCTTAAAATGGAAAAAATTAACGTTGTTAATTTAACTAAAATTTTTGGCTCTAACCCGGAAAAGGCATTAGACTTATTAGCCAAAGGGATTAGTAAAGATGAAATTTTTAATACAACTGGCCAAATTGTTGGGCTGGCAAATATTAATTTTACTATATCTCAAGGTGAGATCTTAGTAGTTATGGGTCTATCTGGTAGTGGTAAATCAACTCTCATTCGTTGTATCAATCGTTTGATAGAGCATAGTCAAGGACAAGTATTAATAGATGGAACAGATATTAGCACATTGGATCATAATTCTTTACTAGAATTGCGGAGACAAAAATTTGGCATGGTATTTCAACACTTTGCCTTATTTCCTCATCGTAATATTATTGATAACGTTGCTTTTGGTTTAGAAATTCAACGCATGGATAAAGAATTACGCTATGAAAAATCCCGATCTGCTCTAAAATTAGTAGGTTTGGAAGATTGGGAAGAAGCTAAACCTAGCCAGCTTAGTGGTGGTATGCAACAACGAATTGGGTTGGCTAGAGCCTTGGCGATAGAACCAGATATTTTACTTATGGATGAGGCTTTTAGTGCCTTAGACCCATTGATACGTGGAGATATGCAAAATGAATTGCTGGCATTACAAGCTCGAATGCGAAAAACTATTTTATTTATCACTCATGATTTAGATGAAGCTTTAAAAATAGGCAACCGAGTGATTTTAATGAAAGATGGACAGATAGTACAAATTGGTGCTCCAGAGGAAATTGTGTTATCCCCAGCTAATGAATATGTGCAGAAATTTATAGAAAACGTAGATAAATCAAAAATCCTTACCGCTAAATCAGCGATGATCCCTGTTAATATCACTGCTTCTCCTGATGATTCTCCACAGATAGTTTTGGCTAGTATGAAAGACAACTGTATGGATCGAATTTTGGTAGTAAAATCTGATAATACTCTGTTAGGTACGGTTAATAGTAAAACATTAAAAATAGCATGTGATGAAAAAACCATAGTAAATTTAATAGATAAAACAGTTCCAACTGCAACTATCAATGATTCTCTTAAAATTTTAATTACTATTCTAGCTGAATGGTCTGGACAATTGCCTATTGTGAATGAACAATACCAGCTTTTAGGAATAGTTAATCCCAACAATGTATTATTAGCACTTAAATAATGGAAAATATACCTAAATTACCGTTAGACCATTGGATTGATGACGGATTAGATTTTTTAACCGATAACTTTGCATTTTTGACCAAAATAATCAGCCGTTACTTAGAAGATACGATTGATTACATGGTAGAAAGTTTAATGTATCTTCCACCTTGGTTGATAATTATTATTTTTGCGTTAATTGCATGGCGATTTGCCAGTTATAAAGTGGGAATCTTTACTGTTCTAGGTTTATGTTTATTATGGAATTTGCGGTTATGGGAATCCACCATGGAAACTTTAACTTTAGTGTTGGTTGCTACTTTTATCGCAATATTAATAGCAGTTCCAACTGGAATTTTAGCTGCAATTTCTAAATTGGCCAATCGTATTATAATGCCATTAATGGACTTGATGCAGACTATGCCAGCTTTTGTATATTTGATTCCGGCAATTCCATTTTTTGGTTTGGGAACAGTTTCAGCTATTTTTTCAACAGTTATTTTTGCCATGCCACCAACAATTAGATTAACCTGTTTGGGAATTAAGCAGGTTTCCCCCGAATTGATGGAAGCAGCAGATGCTTTTGGTTCTACAAAGACCCAAAAATTATTGAAAGTACAATTACCATTGGCAATTCCAACAATTATGGCGGGAATTAATCAAACTATTATGTTAGCTTTGTCAATGGTTGTTATTGCAGCAATGATTGGGGCAGGTGGTTTGGGTGGTGAAGTTTGGACTGCAATTCAACGTTTAAAGCCAGGTATGGGTTTTCAGGCTGGGATAGCTATTGTGATTTTGGCTATTATTTTAGATCGAATTAGCCAAAAGATTGGTAGAGGTAAAAATGAGTGAAGTTTTAATGGATTGAGGTTGCATAGATATAGAATCAAATTTGATTAAGATACTATCGATATAACCAAACTCGCATTAATGACATTAATTTATCAGCATCAACTGGTTTGGCTAAATAATCATTAGCCCCAGCTTCAATACATTTGGCCTTGTCATCTTTCATGGCTTTAGCTGTCAGGGCAATTATTGGTAACTTATTATATTTTGGTTGCTTACGAATTTCTTGCATAGCAGCGTAACCATCCATTTCTGGCATCATAATATCCATCAAAATTATTGCAATATCATCATTTTCTTGTAACTGTTCTAATCCTTCTTGGCCATTTACCGAGCAAATAACTTCCATATCATGTTCTTCCAATACTGTTGCTAAGGCATAGATATTACGTACATCATCATCAACAATCAGTATTTTTTTATGTTTAAGGATAGCTTCTTTATCGTGTACCATATGTAACATATTACGTTTATCACTTGGTAGCCTATCTTCTATTTGATGTAGGAATAAAATTGTCTCATCCAATAATCTTTCAGGGGAACTGACTTTTTTAATTGGAATTTCATCTGAACAACGCATTAGTAAAGTTTCTTCTTTAATCGTTAAATCTCGATCAGTGTATACAATTATTGGAATTTGACAATAGTTTTTTTCTTGGTACATCATTTCCAATAATTCACTACCAGAACCATGTTCTATATCAATATCAAGAATAATACAATCATAAGCTACTGTTTGTAAATTTTGAAACGCAGTTTGGACAGTTATTTCTTGTTTAATCTTAATATTATCTTCATTAACTAATTCGATAATTTTCTGTTTATGTGATTCAATATCAGTTACTATTAATAGATTTTTTACCGTTCTAAGCAAAAACTGTTCTATTTGTTTAAAAGCATCGGTTAATTTTTCCATGCTTACTGGTTTAAGCAAATAACCAATTGCTCCCATTTTCTTAGCATCTACACTTTGGTCAACAGCAGATATAAAGTGAACTGGAATATGCCGAGTTGCTGGATTATCTTTTAATCTTTCCATTACACTCCATCCGTTTAATTCTGGCAAACCAACATCTAAAATAATTGCACTGGGTATGTACTGTTCAGCTAGTTTTACCCCAACAATACCATCTTCTGCTAACAAATATTTAAAGCCTTTGTCAATGGCTAGTTCCATTAAAATTTTAGAAAACTTACGATCATCTTCTATAATTAAAATTGATTTATCATTTGGTTGCAGATCATTTCTATCATCTGAAATTGGTTGCAATTTTGGTAAAAAATCTGGATTTAGTTTCTTTGAAAATGCTTTTTTAGTTAATTGTTCATTTGTTGGAGCAGACTTGGTCACTAGTTTATCAGTTGGCAAGTATAAAGTAAATTTGCTACCTTTATTATCACTGGTTAAAGTTAACTCACCGCCAAGTAAACGGGCCAACTGACGTGAAATAGATAAACCTAAACCAGTTCCTCCATAGCGTCGACTAGTTGAGCCATCAGCTTGTTGGAAAGCTTCAAATATGGATTGTTGTTTATCTTTAGGAATTCCTATCCCAGTATCTATTACACTTATTGCAATAGTGTTATTTAATTCCAGTTTCTTATCTTTGATGGATAGCGGGATTTCTGTTGGATATTGAACTTCAATTATTACTGAACCTTCACTAGTAAATTTAAAAGCATTAGATAACAAATTATTAATAATCTGTTTCAAACGTTGTCCATCTGTTTTTAAAATAGGATTAATATTCGTAGCAATATTAGTGATAAATTGTAACTTTTTATCTTCTGCAATTGGGAAAAATTTCTGGCTAATTGAAGTTAATAAATCATCTAATAACATCTCCTCCCAATGAATTTCAATTTTACCGGCTTCAACTTTGGATAAATCCAAAATATCGTTGATAAGTTTTAATAAATCCTTGCCGGCACTGTTGATAGTTTTAGCATATTCTATTTGTTTTTCAGTCAAATTACCAGATTTATTATCGGCTAATAATTGAGCTAAAATTAACAGACTATTCAATGGAGTACGTAATTCATGTGACATATTAGCTAAAAATTCTGACTTATATTTACTAGCTAATTCTAATTCTTCAGCTTTCAGCATAATAGCTGCTTGAGATTTTTCCATCTCAATTCGATTTATTTCTAAAATTTGATTCTTTTCTTGTACCGCAATTTTTTGCTGTTCCAAGCTACGAGTGCGTTCTTCAAGCATTTCATTGGTTTGTCGCAGTTCTTCTTGTTGAGCTTGCATCTCTTCAGATTGAGCTTGCAATTCCTCTTTTTGACATTGTAATTCCTCAGTTTGATTTTGCAAAGTTTCTTTCTGCTCAATAAGTTCTTGGGTTTGAATCTGAGTTTGTTGGAGTAAATCTTGTATTTTGGTACGAGATTCAACTGAATTAAACGCAATCCCAATTCCAGTTACCACCTGTTCAATAAAATTTTGTTGAATTTGGGTAAACGGTTGCATAGAGCATAATACTAATACTCCTGTAACGTTATTTTCATATAAAAATGGTATCATGAAAATATGTTGAGGCATTTCTTCAGAAATTTGAGTACTAAAAGAAAAAGCAATAATTTTTTGACTTTTAGCAGCTTTTTCCACTAAACCTTCGCTAAATTCAAATTCATCTCCCATATTTTTCCGTCTAGTATAAGCATAACTAGCAATTTGTTTTAATTTGATATTTTGATTAAGACCATCGGAAAACTTTTCTACCAAATAGCAGATACCAACCTGTCCTTCTACATATAAAGTTAAAAATGAGATTACATTATGAGCTAAGTCGGCTAAGGTTAAATCACCACTCATCTGCTCATGTAACTGAGTCTGGCCAGTTTTTAGCCAATTTTGGTTTGCATTATTATTAGTCATATTTCTCAGTACATTAGTCATATCATGCAAAGCTTGACTCAATTTATCTTCTTTAAAACGTATTTCAATAGAACGATCATAGTCGCCATTAGCAACTGCATTAATTTGGTTGATTGTTTCTTCAATACTATTTTTTAATTGAGTAGAAGATAATATAATTTCAGCAATTTCATCATCACCTTTATATTCAATATTTTCTTTTACTGCTTGGCCTTTAGCTAATAATTTTAACCGAGAATTCACTAATAATAATGGAACTAGTATTTTTTTAGTTAGATGAGTAATTAAAATTAATGCAAATAGAGCAATTAAAAAAGTTAACAATGTAATCATGATCATTGCTTCTCGACGAGCTTGTAGTACATTATCCCGCAATATATTCATCTGAATTCGGTGATGTTCCACTAAATCGTTCAAACTAGTAATGGCTTTATTATAAGCTTGTTTGCCATCTCCAACGATTAAATTCAGAGCATCTTCTTTGGTAAATTCCTGACTGAGAGCTAAAATTTGTTCAGCTATTTGTTGAAATTGTCGCCAATTTTTTTTAAATTTATTGAAAATTAGTATATGTTCGATAACTTTTTCAGCTTCTTCTGCATTTAATGTATAAATATTATCAATAGCAGTTATATAATCTTTGATTTGTTTGTCTAATTTTACAATTTCAATTTCTAACGTCTGCATCATTTCATAATTATAAATTCCACTATGTTCGGTTAAAATCAGCCATCTTTTCCAAGCAATTGTTTCTAAAGCGTTAATTTTTAGAACTGGAGCAACTTCTAATTTGTATAGTGATAAAGATATTTTAGCAATATTGTGAGTATAATAAAATCCAATTCCTCCAACAATGCCTAAACAGATAATAACTATAATTGTATTGATTAATAATTTGGAACGGATTTGCATTGTAACTTTTCCCAGTTATTCTAGTATTAGATATTTTAACCAAGCAGGATGCAAAATGAATTGCATTAATCGTGTATCTTGGGAAATTCTAAGAGTAAAAAAATCTACCAACTATGATAGAAAAATTATTGTTGTGAAGACTGATAATTGAGATAAAATCTTTGATCAATAAAATCATTAAGATTAACATTATGGATAATATTTGCTTGTAAAGATATATCCATAATAATTTTAATATCTTCCAAAGAAGGCTTTAGATCAGAGAAAGAAATACGGTTAATTGGATTTTGCAAACCCATAATCACAGTTTTTTGATTATGAGGAAAATATTTTTTAGCTGTTATACTAGCGATTTGTTGAGAGTTATTTTCTAACTTATCGGTATCAATCCATTTACCAGCTTGAATTAGACTATTTATCCACTCTTGGATTGCATCTTCATGATTATCAATAAATTTATTATTTATAACAACAATACATTCGACATGATTATCAATAATATCTTTAGTCAAGATCAAAATTTTACCAATATTTTTACTTTGTGCTTTAGCTCCAAACGGTTCAGCCACGATAAATGCGTCTATCTTATTTAAGAACATTGCCTGAATCACATTAGATGGAGCGATAACTTTAGTTTTTACATCTTGTAAGGATAAATTAGCTTGTCGCAGATAATAATTTAATAAAGCCGTATGAGTAGATTTTCTGTCTGGGATAGCAATTATTTTATCTTGTAAATCACTTGCTTTAGTAATACTGGAATTTGATTTAACTGTAATTGCAGAACCATCACGATGGGCTAATAAAACTGTTTTAATATTTACTCCTTGATTGAATAAATCCATTGCTAACGGTGATAAAATAAAGGCCGCATCAATCACTCCTGCTTTCAAAGCTCCAACGATTTCTCGCCAAGACCTAAATATTTTAGGTTTAATAGTAATATGTTGAAATGAATCATTATCTTTGGCATGAGAAACCAGCAAAGTTAAATGATCTAAAATAGGCAAATAGCCAACTTGTAGTTCTATTTTATCAATAGCATATGAATATTGGCTTATTGTTATGATTACAATAAAATTAATAAATATCTTTTTCATATATTTATAACCCCCTAATTTATATTATAATTCTTAATTAAATTTAAGAAAATATTATTTATTTTGTATAATTATAACTTATTAAATGAGTAAATACTATAAACTTATTATCTAGTAAAATATCCAGTGTTAACGGTGCTTCTAAAATATCATTCCAAACTATATCTTAAAGCAAATGCTATTATTTAATTTCCTAGATATCTTTATGTAATTTTAGAATTTAATTAAGAATTGGTTTGAGTAATAATCGTATTAATTAATTTAATTGTCGCTTCAATAGCAGCCATATTTTGATCTGGATTTATACCTCTACTAGTAACAGTATTGGAATCAATTTGCCAAGAAATAGTTGCTTGTACCAAAGCGTCAGTTTTACCACCAGGCGGAATTGTTACTTCATAATCTAATAAATGTGGTACTTGAATATTAAACTTCGTTAATATCTCTCGTAATGCATTCATGAAAGCATCATATCCACCATCACCATTTGCATAAGCATCGACTAATCTGTTCTTATAAGAACATTGGACAGCTGCCATTGATTTTAATTCATAAGTAGAATTGATTGAACAATGCATTAATTTAAAAGGTAAATCTTCTGGAGTTTCAGATATATCTTTAATTAAATAAGGCAAATCTTCTGTAGTAATAACCTCTTTTTTATCACCCAATTCAATAATTTTGCGTAATAGAATTATTTTTTCTTCTTCAGTTATTTCAATCGATAACTCTTTCAGACTCATTTCTAAATTAGCTTTGCCAGACAGTTTACCCAAAGCATATTTTCTTTTCCTATCAAACCGACTGGGAGCTAATCCATTATCGTATAAATTACCCTTTTTATCACCATCAGCATGAATTCCAGCAGTTTGAGTAAATACATTTTTACCATAAATTGGTTTATTAGTAGCCATTCTTTGGCCAGAAAACATTTCTACATATTTGGAAACTTTATAGAGTTTTCTTT
>DRQV01000093.1 GCA_011371325.1 Thioploca sp. | reverse complement strand
TTAAAGAAATTAAAGAAGCATATGAAATTTTAAGCGACCCCCAAAAACGAGCAGCTTATGATCAATTTGGGCATGCTGGAGTTGATCCTTCTATGGGTGGTGCTGGAGCAGGATTTAGTGGTTTTGGTGATATAGGCGATATATTTGAAAGTGTATTTGGTGGTGGCGGTCGTAATGGTGGTAATAGAGCTTTCCGAGGTGGAGATTTACGTTATGACTTGAGTTTATCACTAGAAGAAGTTGTAACTGGCACTGAAGTTAAAATTAGAATTCCTACTCATGTAACTTGTTCTAATTGTGGAGGTAATGGTGCTAAACCAGGTACTAGTCCTAAAACTTGTACTCGTTGTGATGGACACGGACAGATTCGAGTAACCCAAGGATTTTTCTCAGTTCAACAAACATGTCCAAATTGTCGTGGTACTGGTAAAGTTATCACCGAACCATGTCGTTCTTGCCGTGGTAGTGGACGAATGCAAGAACATAAGACTTTATCTGTTAAAGTTCCAGCTGGGGTTGACAATGGAGATAGAATTAGATTATCCGGGGAAGGTGAAGCTGGGGTAAATGGTGGCCCTGCTGGCGATTTATATGTACAAATCAATGTACGTCCACATGCAATTTTTACCCGAGAAGAAAATCACTTATACTGTGAAGTTCCTATTAGTATTGTTACAGCAGCATTGGGTGGAGAGTTAGAAGCACCTACTTTAAATGGACGTGTGATGTTAAAAATTCCACCCGAAACTCAAACTGGTAAAGTATTTAGAATCCGTAATAAGGGAGTAAAACCAGTACGAGGTGGGTCAATCGGTGATTTACATTGCCGAGTCATAGTAGAGACTCCAGTTAATCTTACCAATCGTCAGAAAGAGTTGTTAAAAGAGTTTAATGAAAGTATAGGTGACAAACATAGTCCTAAGCAAAGTTCATGGGTAGATGGAGTTAAAAAGTTTTTTGAAGATATGAAGTTTTAATTCTAAGCTAGATATTTGGAGTTTAAATCTTTAGATTTGTGGGTATTTCAAACTAAAGTTTTGAATTCCAATAAAGTTAAAATATCCTTGATTTAACAAATTTTGTTACCAGATTTGCTTAATCTTTCCTTTAAATTCATTCTGTTTACAAATCCATCACCAAAGTATTATTACCATCAGTTGAGTTAGAATTAACTGCTGTCTGATTTAGGAATTTGTTCTTCAATCATTAATTCGGTCAAAGCTGGTAAATCGTTTAAATTTTTAAGGTTAAAATGATTCAAAAAACCACGAGTCGTACCATATAAAGCTGGTCGACCAGGAGTATTGCGGTGAGCCAATACCCGTATCCAATTATATTCTAGCAAACGACGCATCATATCGGTACTAACGCTGATTCCACGAATAGCTTCAATTTCAGAACGAGTTATCGGTTGTCGATAAGCTATGATTGCTATGGTTTCTAATAATACTCGTGAATAACGGGTTACTCTTTCCGGTTGTAATTGCTTTAACCAAGGAGTTAAATCAGCTCTGGTTTGAAATCTATAACCGCTAGCCACTTGCACCAGTTCTATACCTTTTCCAGTATAATCCTGAATCAACTCTTTTAAAGTATTGCGGATGGCTTTCCGTTCTGGAGGCACGGCATCTTCAATAAATAATTTTACTAAATGATCGACATCTAATGGTTTGCCAGCAGCAAATAAGGCAGCTTCAATAATAGTTTTTAGCTCAGGCATTTTTAGTTTCTAAACTCACTACTTGAATAACAGCAAAAGCTTGCGGTTGCACGATTTTTATTAATGATTCCTTGGTAAGTTCTAAAATTGCTAGTAATGTTACTACTACCCCTGCACGCCCTTCTTCTATAACAAATAAATTTATGAAATCAATTTGTTGTAATTGTTTTAACTGTTCTAATACTGCACTCATGCGTTCTCGTACTGATAAAGGTTCTTTGATTACCTGATGCGAAGTAAATAAAGTAGCCCGTCGCATTACATCTTGCATAACTTCTAATAACTCATCCAAACTAACTTCTGGTGGTACAATTTGTCTAGGAATATCTGGATGTTCCACCAAACCAGTAAACAAATCTCGTTCCAGTCGAGGTAAGGCATCTAAATCTTGGGCAGCTTGTTTATATTTAGCGTATTCCCGCAATTGTTGCACCAGTTTAGCATGAGGATCATCTTCTTTAATATCTTCTGAAATTGGTAGTAAAGACCGAGATTTAATTTCTACTAAAGTTGCTGCCATTACTAAATATTCAGCCGCTAAATCTAAATGTAAATCTTCAATTAACTCAATGTATTTTAAATATTGGGTAGTTATGGTAGAAATCGGAATGTTGGTAATATCAAAATTTTGGTTTTGAATTAAATATAGCAATAAATCCAAAGGCCCTTCAAACCCTTCCAGAAAAATTTGCAAAGCATCAGGTGGTACATATAAATCGGTAGGCCAAGCCTCAAATAGTATACCTTGTACTACTGCATTTTTTCCTTCTGGAATGGCAATATCCATTAGCGGTAAACCAAACCCATTACTTGACGTACTTCTTCTAAAGTTTCTCGAGCGGTATCACGGGCTTTTTCACAACCCTCATTTATTATTGCTCGTACTGATTCTGGCTCTTCAATAAAATTTAAGGTTCGCTCTCGAATTGGAGCTAATTCTGCTAATATACTTTCTATCACTGGCTGTTTGCATTCTATACAACCAATCCCGGCTGAACGACAATTTTCTTTTACCCAAGTTTTCTGTTCAACAGTAGAATAGATTTGATGGAATTGCCAAACTGGACATTTTTTCGGATCACCAGGGTCAGTACGACGAATCCTAGCCGGGTCAGTTTGCATAGTCCGAATTTTTTGTTCTACACTTGCCGGGGATTCACGTAAAGAAATAGTATTTTGATAGGATTTAGACATTTTTTGTCCATCTAACCCCGGCATTTTACTAGTCTTAGTTAATAATGCTTCTGGTTCTGGTAAAATGGTTTTGCTTTCACCTTCTAAATAACCAAGTAAACGTTTTTTATCTCCCAATGAGATATTTTGTTGGGTTTCAACCAAAGCTTGAGCAGTATTTAAAGCTTCTACATCACCTTGTTCTTGAAAATTTTTTCTTAATTCTTTGTATAACTTAGCATTTTTTTTTCCCATTTTACGGATGGCATCTCTGGCCTTATCTTCAAAATTAGCTTCCCGCCCATAAATATGATTAAAACGCCTAGCTAATTCACGGGTAAATTCAACATGGGAAACTTGGTCTTCTCCAACCGGTATTAACCCGGCTTTGTAAACTAAAATATCGGCACTTTGTAATAATGGATAGCCCAAAAATCCATAAGTTGACAGGTCTTTATTTCGTAATTTTTGTTGTTGGTCTTTGTAAGTTGGAATCCGTTCTAACCAACTGAGTGGGGTGGACATTGACATCAATAAATGCAATTCTGCATGTTCAGGAATTTTGGATTGAATAAATAAGGTTGCCTCACCAGGATTGATGCCAACTGCTAACCAATCGATTATCATTTCCCAAACGCTTTGGGATATAACTCCAGTATTATCGTATTCGGTGGTAAGTGCATGCCAGTCAGCTACAAAAAAATAACAGCTATATTCGTGTTGTAATTTAATCCAGTTGTTTAATACGCCATGTAAATGTCCTAAATGTAGTTTGCCAGTTGGTCGCATACCAGATAAGACATGTTGTGAATTTGATGAGTTCATTTGGTTATTTAAGTATTTTATAATAGGAGTTTTCTTAAAATTATGTATTAATTTACATGGAATGATTTAAATATTAACACTATCAACATGATGTTTGAAAATAGAATTTCAATGGATTTATTTCTTAAATAGATAAATGTAACAAGAAAATTATTAAATCCAGATTCATACATATAAATTATTTATAGAACTAGAGTTGAAAATATCCGATTATATTACTATTTTACTTTGTAACTTTTTTAAAACAGAAATAAAAAATGAAAGAATTATCCCCTGATGAAGAATTAACATTGGCTAGTGGTATATCAGCTTTTGAAGCCAAGCATTTTCCGACAGCTTATGATTTATTATTGCCTTTAGCAGAAGCAGGACATCCAGATGCTCAATACCGGTTAGCAATAATGGCTCAAGCTGGCCTGGGTATGGTTGTTAATAAAGATAGTGCGGTTAAATGGATGAGAGCTTCTGCTGAACAGGATTTTGGGATGGCTCAACATGGTTTGGCGTTTATGTATATGGATGGTGACTGTATCAAACAGGATTATAAGCAAGCGGTACATTGGTTTAAATTAGCTGCTGAACAAGGATTAGCAGGAGCTCAAGTCACCTTGGGTAATTTATATAAAGAAGGTCAAGGAGTGGAACAAAATTTGGAAGAAGCCAAGCGTTGGTTTGCAATGGCTGGGTTTTAAATGTAATTATCTTTCATAGTATTTTTTATATTAATTGCAATGTGAACCTATATTGGATAGGTTCATCTGTAAAATAAGTTTTCTAAAGTTAAATCATATCTTCAAATATTAGCAATTATCTCATTAGTTAATTCACGAGCTTTGGCATCATCTTCTAAAATAATCTTCAAAGAATTAGCATTTCTACCAGCTAAACTGGATAAAGTAGTTTCAATTACTTTGGATATTTCAATAAATTTCAGTTTTTCCTGTAAAAAAGCTTGCACCGCAATTTCATTAGCAGCATTCAAAATTACCGTGCTGGTTCCACCTGCCTGCATAGCATCATAAGCCAATTGTAAGCAAGGAAAACGATTAAAATCCATAGCTTCAAAATCTAACCTTGCTACATCAGTCAAATTCAAACGTTTAACTCCAGATTTAATTCTGATCGGCCAACCTAATGCATACGCAATTGGAGTACGCATATCAGGATTTCCTAACTGTGCTAACAGCGAACCATCGATATACTCCACTAAAGAATGAATTATACTTTGTGGATGCAAAACTACTTCAATATCCTCTGGTCGGGAACTAAACAACCAACAGGCTTCAATAATTTCTAAACCCTTATTCATCATGGTAGCTGAATCAATTGAAATTTTTTGTCCCATACTCCAATTTGGATGATTACAAGCTTGAGTAGGAGTTACATTTTGCAATTGGTCAAGGGAAAAAGTACGAAATGGACCACCAGAAGCTGTTAATAAAATTCTACTGACTCCTTGTTTTTGGATTCCAGCTTGTTCTGAATTAGGTAAACATTGAAAAACTGCATTATGTTCACTATCAATTGGTAGCAATTCAGCATTATTTTGTTTGATAGCATCCATAAATAATTGACCTGCCATAACTAGGGCTTCTTTATTAGCCAATAAAACTCGTTTACCAGTTTGGGCAGCAGCTAAAGTAGGAACTAAACCAGCACCTCCAACTATACCAGCCATCACTATATCAACTTCATCTAAACTAGCTACTTTAGTTAGTCCTTCAATTCCACTTAATACTTGTATTGATAAGTTTTTTAACCGTTGTTCAAGTTGTTCAGCAGCATCTATATCTGCCATAACTGCATATTTAGGCGACCATTCTAAACATAAGCGTTCTAAACGTTCTATATTTTTATTTGCTGTTAACGCTATGACTTCAAAATTATTTTTATGTAATTTAATAACTTCTAAAGTATTAATACCAATGGTACCAGTAGCTCCTAATATGGTTATTTTTTTCAAAGTATTATTCCTAATATTATAATCAGTATTGCAGTAAATTTACACACTTGGGAATTGGATAATCCATTTTGTGGTAGCACGGCTAATCTAGTTGGTAAAGTTCCCAAGCCAAATGCTAACCAGTGTACCGCATAATATCACCAGACACTAAAAAGAAAGCTAATATATATACTAAATCGCATGACAACCAACTCCAAATTAATCCAAAACTAAAGGCTTGCCAAGGTTTTTTAACTAGAATAATTATCCCAAAGTTTCTAATTTACGCCATGAACTCCCACTCGTTCCAATACAGACATTCCACCAATCTCCCATAAACCTAGTATAATCATAAAGATACCAGAAAATTGAAGAATTAAGAATTTGAGTCCAAAATTTATCTAGTAATTTAGCAAATTATAGGATAAGTCAATATACGGAAAATATTTCAATGCAACTGATATTTAATATCTATATGAAACTGCCATCGTTTACGTTTAATTAATGAGTTAAACGGCAATAAACCTGAAATTCTTTGAATCAATTTTTTAGCAGCTTTATCTAACGAACTACTGCCAGAACTTTTTTCAATTATTATATTTTTAATTTTTCCATTAGCTAATACTGTAAATAACATTCTAACTACACCTTGCTGTCCCATTCTTTTAGCTTTGCGTGGATAAATTTTCTTTTGGGCAATTAATCGATTTAATTTTCTCTGATAAGTTTTTTCTGCTTCCTTAGATTTATCAATTCTAGCTTTATTTTGGATCATTTGAGATGCAATTTTTCTCATCGGTTTTATCTCAACAATTTGTGGTTTAGCTTTAATTGCTTTAGTTTTAACAGTTGATTTTTTAGATTGATGAGGTTTGATTTTCGTAATTTTTTTCTTATACTTTCTCTTTTTGATCTGTTTTACCTTGGTCTTAATGATCCTCGATTTATGTTTTATAATTGGTAATGGAGCAAAGTCTAAATGTTTAGCTATAGTTGGAAGTTCTGAAGAAATAGTTTTAAAAACAGGCAGTGGTTCTGGCTGAAACATATTCAAGCTAATTGGTATAATTTCTATTTTTTCGGGTGTTGGGAGAATTTGTAGGAAATAAACCGCCGAATAAACAATTCCTATATGAATTATTAAAGAAATCAGTAAGCCAATACTTATGTTTCTCATTTGGATTGCAATGTCATGATTGATAAATTATCTAATTGATAAGTTTTTAACAAATCTATCAATTGAGTAAATTGACCAAATGATACTAATTTATCAATTTTTAATACGATGGGCGTTTGTTTAGGTAATTTTTTTAATTGAATAGCAATTTGTTCAATTGAATTAGGTTGTTGTTGATAATAAAATTGTTTATTAACATCAATGCTAATTTCTACGGTTTGTGACTGAGATTCTGCTACCGCATTCTTAGCTGTTGGTAAATTTATTTTAATAATTCCTTGAGTAATAAATGTTGCTGTCAATAACACAATCGCCAATGCTACTAACATAATATCAATAAAAGGAATGACATTAATTTGATCGAATTTCTTCATGGAGTTTGGGAATTTTCACTGTTTTCTGGCAAACCATAAGGCTTTTAATACTTCAACTTTGCGTAATAAACCATTATAAAACATGATGCTAGGAATGGCAACCAATAAACCAGCAGCAGTAGCTTTCAATGCCAATGCCAAGCCCAACATAACAGTATTAGCGTCAATCTGACCACCTTGGGCGATGTCATAAAAGGTAATCATAATAGCTAACACAGTACCTAATAAACCTACATACGGAGCATTAGCTCCAATAGTAGAAATAGTGGTTAAATTATTAGTCAAAGCAATTTCTAACTCTGACATATTTTGGAAGCTTACCAATTTAGATTTAATACGAGCATAATAAAGTAAACGTTCAATCGCAAATGTTAGCATCAGAAAGCTCATAAAACCTAAAATACCAAAAATAAAATAATCTAAATATAATTTTAATATGTCCATGTTTTTGAAACTTTTTCTAAAATTCTTGTAAAATTTCCGACGTAGTGACTATTAGGTTGTTCAGTTGCACCTATTTTACCTTGTTTTACCAATCTGCGTGGGATCGTGTGATCCCCATAATTCTTAATGTCTTTTTTATGTATATGAATGACAAAATATCTAAATATATCACAATAAACGTTTTTTAAAAGCTAGTTAATCGCAATTGTTTTTTACGAATTAATCCGGCAATCATTAGTAATATCGACGATAACATCATCAAGAAAAATCCATAATGAGGATAAGAGTGAGTAGAAAATTGGGCTACTTTACCCTCACCAAGCACAGTTGGCATAAATGGTTTAAGGCTAAAAGCTGCCATATCATTTAAATTATGTCCAAACCACCATAACCAACCGGCATATTCAAATATGAAAAAGATTGGTAAACCAATTGGGATTATTAGCAATAACCAATAAAATAAATCATTTTTCAATATAATACCACCGATGATAAACAACATGCTAAATAATAATATTCCTATAATTATATTTAAAGCAGTAAGCAATGTGTCAGTTTGTTGGTTAATTTTAATATCGTCTCGAAAATACATACCTAAAGAATCTTTATAATTTTCTTGCATGGCCTGTATACCACTCCAATCTTGAAATTCGTCAGCTTCCATATCCATACTAGTTTGTAAGGCTTGCTGATAACCAGCAGACATATACTTAATTCCACCAGGAGTATACAATGTTACGTAAGACCAGACAATAATAAGAGTAAAACCAATGGTTAATGCAGATGCTTGCAATTTACGCCCAGACATCATAAATGCAATTAGCAACACTACGAGAAAACAAAATAAAAATTGAGATAAAGTACGTTCAATAATACCACCAGAAGCAGTTGGATACATTCCT
>DRQV01000092.1 GCA_011371325.1 Thioploca sp. | reverse complement strand
GCCGATTTAGATATTGAAGTGGGAAATATATCATCCGTGCAACTAAATGAAACGATAACTGCTGATATTGCTATAATTAATAGAGGCCCACAACAAGCCACTGATGTAGTAGTAGAAGCTGTCTTACCAGAAACAATCCGCCTAATTTCATTCAATCCAAATCAAGGCCAATGTACAGCAATTAAAAATACCATCCGTTGTACCATAGAAACATTAGATGTCAACGATAAATTAACTTTACCAATAGTGATAACACCAACTATTGCTGGAGATTTAGTAATAACCATAAATGCTACCTCAGGTTTATTTGACTCCAGTTTAGCTCAAATTGATTTAGTGATTCCGGTAATCGCTCAAGCTGATTTATGGGTAGATGTAAAAACCAAAGACATTAGTGCCAGTATTGATACCAAATTCCAATATAATATTACCTTAACTAACAATGGTCCAGACGATGCTTTTGGAGTAGTTCTTACTGGAGAGCTGCCAAATTCTGCGGTTTATAATTCCGGTAAAATTGGTGACACAATATGTGATTATATTGAAGAAAATCATAGCATAACTTGTGCAGTTGGAACTATGCAAGCAGGAACTAGTAAATTAGCCACATTGATAGTGATTCCCAAACAAGAAGATGCCTTGTTAGATAACATCATATCAGTAACAACAACTAGTTTTGACCAAGATAGTTCTAACAACCGAGTAGTAACTAGTAATCAAGTATTATTTAATTTTATTGCCACAACTATAGATAATACCGGAAAAAATCAGCATAATTATGTAGTTGAACCAAATGGAGCCGTGATTGGAGGTTCAGTATCAGGTGTTATCTTAAATAAAGGACTATTATCCAATGTGCAAATTAAACCAGATACCATTATTAGTGGAGGTGTATTGAGTGGTACAATTGCTAATGATGGAATATTAGAAAATGTGCAATTACTTAGTAATACAGTGATTAATGGCGGAATTGTGCGTGGAAAAATTACTAGCTTCCCGGAAACACCAGCTATCATAAATACTACTATTGCTAATAACACAGAACTAGAGAATGTAATCCTTGGAACTAATACTGAACTGAATACCAGCATTAAATTAGGTAGTGGAGTTAGGTTTGTTGGCGAAAATATACCTATTGGCAGTGATTTGACTGAGACCTTTCCAACTATCGGAATACAAGGTAAAACTATTGATTTAACTGCTAATATTCTGCCAAACAATACTAACTTACTAGAAGAAATTAACTCAATTCCTAATTTAGAACCATTTACTCAATTGACAACTGGACAGCTATTTTTAGCAATGGAAACCGAGAATATGGTATTGCTACCCATTTCAGTATTCCAAGTTGATTTACCAGCAACTATGACGATCAATGATAATGGTAGCGTAACATTTATTACTCCCAAAGGTCGACAAATTATAGCTCAACCAAGTTTACAAGACTTACCAGCCTTACAAGCGGAACTAAATAAATTTGGTTGGAATCAATTAGTAATAGATAAAACTGGAATAATAACGATTGACAGACAAGTAAAACTACGACCCAATTTATATGTCCAACAAATCGACCCAACTATACCAATTGGTTTAGAAAAAATGGATTCTGCCTTAGTATTAAATTTTTTAGCCAATAATAAACGTTATCAACAGTTTTTATATCCAGCAGCAGCTAATCAAGTAGAATTAGAAACCACTTTGCAAGCCTTCCCTGGAGCTACTGAAGTGAATTTTTCTAATGATGGCAGAGCAACAGTAATGATAGGCTCAACTATATATTCGGCTCAATTGGACTATAATATTAAGCTTGGCAATGGCTCTGACTCACCAACTCAATTACTTATCATAGCTGACAAAAATACAGATGGCATTGACGATGTGCAAATGACCTATTCCAATGGAGATAAGCAAATTATGTTTTTTATCCCACCTGCCAATATTTCCCAACCAGATAAGCCATTAATTCAAAATAAGACCACTTTTGAAATAGCTTTACATAATTTTGGATTGGACAATTTTACCGTAGCTGATAATGGTGACATTACAATTCTGGTCGATGACTCTTTGAGTTATATCACAACTCCAGCCTTAAAAACTAAAACCACTTGGAACTCTTTAGCAACTGGTTTTCATTATACTTTGACTTTATTACCAGGAGTGTTAAACGTAGGTCTAATTTTCAAAGATGCCAGCAATATTAACCGTCAGCAAAATTTATACCCCACTGCCAAATATCCCGATGAATTACAACAGTTTTTTATCAATATGCCAGGCAATGAATCAGTAACTTTTTATGAAAATGGAACTCTGTTGGTAATTGGAGATGATTTGAGATTTAAAGGATTGTTTGATTATTCTATCAATTCAGCCAGCTTTCCAACTGGCAGTATCCAATTTAACTCTACCATTGATTTAAATGGAGATGAGATTAGTGATTTTGAAGTATTGTATGGCACAGGAGAAAAGCAAGTGATTTTTCAAATTCCAGAGTGAGTTTAGAAATGATGTTAATACTAAAAAAACTATTAAATCAATATTAATTGATTTTACCTAAATGGTGGGAATGTTAGCAAACTGTCCTAAATTCACAACAAAAAACCTAAATCCATGACAGTTTTACTCCATTGAAAGATAAATATATTTTAACATGTCCTAGTATAGGATAATAAGATTCACTTGTTTTGTATACGGTTTACGAGTTATAAATACTTATACATAATTCAAATATTAGTTAAAATAATCTTTACTTTATTTAATAGTTATCCTATTATCTTTCAGACTAAAATTTATATTGTATTTATAGAGGATTTTTTATGCGTCCAAGCGGTCGTTCTCCAAATGAACTTCGTAAAATTAATTTAACTCGTAATTACACTAAACATGCAGAGGGATCAGTATTAGTAGAATTTGGTAATACTAAAGTTATTTGTAATGCAAGTGTTAGTGATCGAGTACCAAGGTTTTTAAAAGATAAAAAATCTGGTTGGATCACAGCAGAATATGGAATGTTGCCTCGTTCTACCAATGAACGTATGGTACGTGAAGCCAATCGTGGTAAGCAAGGAGGACGTACTTTAGAAATCCAACGCTTAATTGGACGTTCCTTACGTTCAGTGGTGAATTTAGAAGCCTTAGGAGAACATACTATAACCATTGATTGTGATGTAATTCAGGCCGATGGAGGAACTCGTACGGCTTCAATTACTGGAGGTTATATCGCTCTAGTTGATGCAGTGCAATATTTATTGGATCAGAAAAAAATAACTAAGAATCCTATTCATGGGACTATTGCTGCTATATCTGTTGGTATTTATAAAGGCGTACCAATTCTAGATTTAGATTATAGCGAAGATTCTAACGCTGAAACAGATATGAATATTGTTATGAATGACGGTTTTGCTTATATTGAAATTCAAGGTACTGCTGAAGGCCATGCTTTTCGAGCTGAAGAACTACAAACAATGTTGAATCTTGCTAAAGATGGAATTAGCCAGTTATTTGTTAAACAACAAGCTGTTTTAGCAGAATAAATCATTTTTCATCAATAATTCTGACAAACTTATGAATGTCCCGTTGCTGTTTTTTAGTTGGTCTACCAGTGCCACGTGGACGTAATGCAGCAGCTTGACGATATAATTCTGAATTTTTTTCTCGTTTAGCAATGCTTGCTGGAGTTTCCTCATATAATAAAACAGCCTCTTTAGCTGGGCGACGTTGATCAGATAAATATTTTACAATTACTGTACGTTCATGATTACCATTACGAATAATTAATTCATCATTAATATGTATTTCTTTGGCTGGTTTAGTGCGTTGTGAATTTAAATGCACTTTGCCACCATTGACTGCGGCAGTTGCTAAACTACGAGTTTTGAAAAATCTAGCAGCCCACAACCATTTATCTAATCTAATTTTTTGCATATTTTTTAAAAAAAACGTTGACTTTCAGTGAGTGAGTAATATAATGTCTACAGTTCTTCAGAAATTTAACCTAACAAATAGAGTAATATGCCTAAAGAAGATAGTATTGAAATGGAAGGCGTTGTAACTGAGACCTTACCTAACACGATGTTCCGAGTTAAATTGGAAAATGATCATATTGTCACTGCTCATATTTCTGGTCGGATGCGTAAGCATTATATTCGTATATTAACTGGTGATAAGGTTACAGTGCAATTGACACCTTATGATTTAAATAAAGGCCGGATAACTTATCGTTCTCGACATTAGGAATTTATCCGTTTAGATATTTCTGCTAATAATCCTTCACTAGCAGCTTTCACTAAACCAAATACATATTCAAATCCTTCTCTTCCCTCATAAGGATCGGGGACTTCTTGTATATTTAATTCAGGAGCAAAATCAAGAAATAAGTGGATCTTATGTTCATTTCTTAAGTGGCACAAAGAACGTAGTATTTGCAAATTACCTCGATCCATTGCTAATACATAATCAAATTCGTTCAAATCATCAGTAGTAACTTGACGTGCAGATAATTGGCTTATATCAATACCATGTTGTAGAGCAGTTGCTTGTGAGCGTAAGTCTGGTGATTTACCTATATTAAAATTATGAGTTCCGGCAGAATCAATATAAACTTGTTCACTTAAACCAGCTTGTTTAACTAGATCAGTAAATATACCTTCAGCAGTTGGTGAACGACATATATTGCCCATACAAACAAATAGTACTTTAATCATTTCAATTGTTCAATTTCCTCTAAACTCAACTTACGAGCTTCATCAGGTAACATTACTGGAATTTCTTCTCGAATTGGATAAGCTAATCTTGAACTTTTACAAAGTAATTCCTGCTTATCCTTATCATAAATTAATGGACCTTTAGTAACCGGGCAAACTAATATATCAAGTAATTTTTTATCCATTGTTATCCCTTATAAGAAATTTAAATAATATTTTTAGTTATTATAACGTAATTGGGCAAATTTTATAAGAAATTTTACTCATTTAGTTAAAATAATAACTGATTTGAATTTCAAAGTTTAATTTTTTATATAAAAATATTTATTTCACTACCATATGCAATTACTTATAAAGCTGTGGTTCGATTTTCAACGGATCAACATCTCCGGGTAATATCCTTAAAAAATCATCTAAATCTGGTAAAGTTGGCACTTCTTCTATACTATTTGGATATTTAAGTTGCTGTTCTAACTGTTTAATCCGCATATAACTGTATTTATCAGTGCTGATAGAGTTTTCGCTAGTCGTATCACGAATTATTACTGGCCGTAGAAATACCATTAAATTACGTTTAACTTTTTTAACATTTTCAGAACGAAATAACCAACCAATCAATGGCATATTACCAAACCATGGAACTTTTTTAGTAGTTTTTTGCAATTCTTCGTCTATCAAACCACCAAGCACTATCATGTTTCCATCTTCAACAATTACGGTAGTTTTTATATTGCGTTTATTAGTCACAATATCTGATGCACTACTAGAAGGACTGATACTAGATACCTCTTGTTCAATATCTAATTTAACAGAATTACCTTCATTTATTTGCGGTCTAACTTTAAGTTTGATACCGATATCTTCCCGTTGTATGGTCTGAAATGGATTACCAATATTATTAATTGCACCAGTGTTATTATATTGACCAGTTACAAATGGTACATTCTGTCCCACTACAATTTCTGCTTCCTGATTATCAAGAGTTAATAAGGATGGAGTTGATAATACATTACTATCAGTATCAGAATCAAGAGCTTGTAATAAAAGACCAAAAGTTAGCAAACCTGAATCAGCAAATTTTCCAATTCCTAATGAAGAACCAACTCCAATATTTGGACGGCTACCTTGAGATGTTGCGGAAGCAAAATCAGCTATTCTACTACCAACATTATCAAAGTTTGTTGAACCAATTGGACGAGTGCCTTTATCACCATACAACCACCATTGAACCCCTAATTCCCGCACCATATCGCTAGAAACTTCAGCAATTACAGCTTCTACTAAAACCTGGGCCCGACGTATATCAAGTTGTCGTATGACGGTCTTAATATTTTGTAATATTTTAGGAGTTGTAGTAACAATTAGACTATTAGTGTTTTCATCAGCTTGAATATTAGTTTGGCTTTGTTCAGTGGTTGGCTTGTCTTTACCAATCTCATCCATATTAGAACTTATTCCTTTCAAAATCCCAACCAAATCTTTAGCTTTAGCATAACGCAAATAAATAACTTTAGTATTACCTTTATTTTGAATAGGAGTGTCAAGATGAGTTATCAAAGTACGCAGGCGTAATCTCGTAGTTTTGTTCCCACTAATCAATATACTATTAGTTCTATTGTCGGCTATTATATTGGTAGTTTTTTGTTCTAATTTCTTAATAATTCTAGCTATTTCTATTGCCGTTGCATGTTCTAACACTAATACTTCAATATCTTCGTCATTTGGTTGATCAATACGGTGAATAATTTTTAGCAACCGATTAACATTATTAGCATTATCATAGATAACTAGAGTATTATTAGTTGGATAAGCTACTAAATGACCCTGTTGCCGAATTAAAGGTCGTAATAATGGAATTAATTGAGCAGCAGAAATATGTTTTATTTCAACTATTTGAGTTATTAAACTATTACCAACAACTGGGATTTTATCAATTGGTAATACCGGGCTATTTTGGGATTTGGCAAGATTATCAGGAATGATTTTAATTATAGAACCAGTGGAGATAGCAGTAAAACCATGAACGCTTAATATGGATAAAAACACATCGTAAATTTGTTTGTTATCCATTGGCTTACCTGACATTACAGTTATTTTACCCTTTACTCTAGGGTCTACCACAAATGTCTTACCAGTTTCTTTCGATATTATATCAATGAAAGCTTTAATATCCATATCTCTAAAATTTAGAGTTACATCAGCAGCATTGACAAAATTAGGTAATATTATGATACATAACAGTAATAATCTAACTTTATAATTTATGAACTGGATTGTTTTAAAAAAAATTGATGGTATGAACATTAAAAATATGTTATTGAATAAAGAGAATTTGGAATTCAACATATCGCTACATTGAATTAAAATAATAATTACATTTTTTCTAGTAACTTACGAATAGCTACCTTTCGTATAGACAAAGCATGTCCTACGTTATATTTTATACTTCTTGTGTATTATATAACTTGTTTTTAAATTAAAAAAATATATAATACAGCTATGGAGAGGTACCGAAGCGGTCATAACGGCACCGACTCGAAATCGGATGGTCTTTAATTAGGCACGCGGGTTCGAATCCCGCCTTCTCCGTTTTAAAAAGATGGATTGTAGCCTGGTAGTTCAGTTATATTTACTTCATCCAATTGCTTTTTTAATAAAAATTTCTTAGCATATTTTAAATAAACTTTTTTCTTAATAAATATATCAAATAAATCAGGATCAATATGATTAGCTTGCTTTTCTTTGCCTAAAATAGTTAAAGCTAAAGATAATGGCATCGGTTGTTTATAAGGTCGATCTCTTGCAGTAAGTGCTTCAAATATGTCGGCAAGTCCCATTATTCTAGCTTGTACTGACATTTGCTCACCGGTTAAGCCTTTTGGATAACCACTTCCATCTACATGTTCATGATGACCACCAGCATATTCTGGTACATTTTTTAGGTATTTAGGGTAAGGTAAAGTATCTAACATGCTTATGGAAACGTTAATATGAGATTTAATAACTTTACGTTCCGCTGAATTTAGAGTACCTTTAGTAATATTAAGATTTTCCAATTCCTCTTCTGATAATAAATATCCTTCTTTACCATCTGGCATGGTTAAACGATGTTGGGCAATATGTAAGACCCGTTCTTTCCATTCGTAAGGCATAAACTCTCTACCTTTATTACAACGATGCAGAAAATCTCGTTCTTCATCTAATTTGGCAAATTTTTTCGCTAATTTTGCTTCCAAATCATCTGTATTAGAATTTAACTGTTCACGTAATAAAGCAATTTCAGCATCACGTTTAAGTATTTCAAATCTAGCATCTACAAGATGAATACGATCAAAAATAGTTTCTAGCTTAGTCGATTTATCTATAATAAATTCTGGAATAGTAATTTTGCCACAATCATGTAGCCAACCAGCAACTTTTAATTCATAATAATCATCTTTATCCATTACAAATTCTTTCAATGGCCCATTATCTGTATTATTAACAGCATCCGCCAACATCAAAGTTAGCTCTGAAACTCGTCGACAATGGCCACCAGTGTAAGGAGATTTATCATCAATAGCAGTAGCAATCAATTCAATTAATGACTCAAATAAATGCCGTTGATCATCAAGTAACCGTTGATTTACTAAAGACATAGCTGCTTGAGATGCTAATGATTCTACCAGTTCTTGTTCAGCTGTTCCAAAAATGGTAATTTCTTTAGTTATCGGATTTAACGCATTAATTAGTTGTAAGACCCCAATTACTTCTCCATCATTGTTTTTCATTGGTACAGTTAAGAAAGATTTAGAATAATAACCTGATTGTTTATCAAAAGCTTGTGTTCCAGAAAATTCAAACTCGGTATCTTCATAAGCATTTGGAATATTTATAGTTTT
>DRQV01000091.1 GCA_011371325.1 Thioploca sp. | reverse complement strand
GGAGTCAACGATGCAACTGCATCTGAAGTCATATTGATATAATTAGTTCTGCTGTTAAATGTCCAGCCTGATGGTATCACTTGATCGATTTTATCAATATTGCCTTGGTTAATCAAGTTTAAAGAAATGTTGATTCTATTGGTAAGCGGTTGAGTTGTTGCAAAAGTTATTAAATCATCAGAGATTACTTTAGAATAATCAAACAATGAAGTGATAACATTATTATAATCTTCATTATCCTCAAACTCAATTGCAGTTATAAACTTGGGATTGAGGTTTTTTAGGAAAGTATCTGTTTGCAAAATCTGTTTGGGTGGTTTTAGCTTAACGGAAGTTTTGCCATCCTTGACTTTAACGTTTACTTTCCAACCTTTAGGTAAGGTCGATTTGTAGAACTTTTCAAGTTCCTTGGCATAATTTTTTTCATACTTCTTCTGATACTTCGCTTCTAAATCTGTAACGTCAAAGTTAACAGTAACCTTAGTGAGGAAGTCATCAGATAATTTTTTATTAGACTCAGCAAGCAAGGTTAAATAGGATGTGTCAACTGTAGCCCAAGTAGTTGGTGGAATAACTTCAACTTGTTCAACTGTAAGATAATTTACAACATTTACATCAAGTAAAGATAAATTATCAGCAGTTAAAGAGCTAACTAAATCAATTGACAGATTTGGAATCATAGTTGCGTCAATATCGAACTTTAATTCATCAGTTTCTTTAACTATATTCCAGCCAGTTGGCATGAATTTATCCAGATTAGCGCTGATAGTATCAACATAATTTAATACTACCCAACCGAGTATATTATCATCACTTGACATCCAATTCCATGCTGTGGATTCTTCAATTGTTAATAATATTTTTTCAACTTTATTGCTCTCAAATGCCATTAGCAAATTAAATCCAGCAACTTCTAACACATCTTGATTTAATTCGACAAAATATTCGGCAGTTAAAGATGAGGCTAGTTGAGCTAATTGTTTAGTAGTTAAATCTTTCCAAATTGATACATTTAATGCTGCTATCTGTTTTGGAGTTAAACCAATAAGAGCATCAAGCGGAATAGTAGCAAAATCTGCGGATGTTAAACTAGCAATTATTTCAAGAGATAATTCAGCAATGGATTCCACATCTAATTCTGAAAAATCAATTATAACAATTTTATCATCATTCGATGTATCAGGTGTAGCAAGCTCATCAGTTATTGGATTTCCAAGCTCGTCAGTTATTGAATTTTCAAGCTCGTCAGTTATTGAATTTTCAAGCTCGTCAGTTATTGGATTTTCAAGCTCATCGGTTGTTGGATTTCCAAGCTCATAAGTTAGCTCAATATTAATCTTGATTTCATTATCTAACTTGTCATCATTATCTTTCTTATCGGATTTATTCTTGTCATCACCTTTTCTTGTGGTTGAATCAGAAGTTTCAACTGATATCAAACCTGACATGTCACTGTAAGTTAATGGTTCAGCTATAACATTACCAATAGCAACTGTAAAAATAGCAGATTGGATTGCTATAGCAAGTTTTTTATTTTGCATATCTTAACCTTTTTTAGAAATTTAATTAAAGTTTGGAATAACTCTTCAAAATATTACACCATTACTATAGTATTTATCCTAGAAATAGCATTTTTTTGATTTGGCAAATACTAATTCGCTCTTGTTCCATTGACAGCTTAGGATAAAATATATTATAACAGAAACAGCTGATAAATAGATATATTATTTTATTTGTTTACAATATTTACAGAATGAGACTATCGTTTACTTAAAGGAATGATTTTTGCTTAATAACGGCAAAATATTATACTCAAAAATTACAATTAATAAATACAGAAAATTATTTATATAGATTTTTCTACTAATTCCTAACCATTTTCCTAAAAAACATTTAAAGCTAATTTGATTGTCGAATACTTGATGAAGTTGAATATTTAACCTTGGAATACGGAACTATGATGGTGTAGAAAATATACAGAATAATCCAGATTCAGGAGATAATAACAGCCGGTAGTTATAATAAAAATTTACGATTAATTTCCTAAGCAAATACCAACATCATTAGCTGTTTTTATCCAAGAATGATTCATTGGAACAATTTTACGTTTACCAACCACCTCTTCCAATTTTACGGGTAAAACCTGCTCACCTTTAACAGCCATCATTACGCCGTATTCTTCTTTTTTAATCATATGAGTACAAGCTGTACCTAATCTAGTAGCCAATAAACGATCAGTAGCAGAAGGAGTACCACCTCTTTGTAAATGACCTAGAGTTGTTATCCTAGATTCTAACCCGGTCAAGCTTTCAAGTTTCTCTGTAAGATTTCTAGTATTATCAGCTTGTTGAGATTTAAATTGTTTTAACTGTTCTTTGAGTAGATTTTTAGCTTTTTTATTTTTAGCTTTATTACTAGATTTCTCATTAGATTTAATAAATTTAGCATCCTCTTGTGACATTGCTCCTTCTGCCACTACTACAATACTAAAGTTTTTTCCATATCTGCTACGTTGCCGAATAGAATTAGCAACAGTATTGATATCATAAGGTATTTCTGGAATTAATACTACATGGGCTCCTCCTGCAATTCCAGCTCCCAAAGCTAACCAACCAGCATTATGTCCCATTATCTCTACTACTATAATCCGATGATGACTATGAGCAGTGCTGTGCAAACGATCAATTGCTTCAGTAGCGATGCTTAATGCTGTATCAAACCCTAAAGTAGTATCTGTCATCGCTAAATCATTATCGATTGTCTTAGGCAATGTGATAATATTTAATCCAGCTTGTTGTAATCGAAAACCATTTTTATGAGTACCACCACCACCTAAACAAACTAATACATCCAGATGATGTTTATAGTAAGTTTCAACAATTGTATCAGTCATGTCCAATACTTTACTACCTATTGGCATCCGATGTGGTTTATCACGACTAGTACCTAATAAGGTTCCTCCAACAATCAAAATACCTGATAAGGCTGCTTCATCTAAACGCACAGTACGATTTTCTACTAAACCACGAAAACCATCACGAAAACCAATAAATTGCATTCCAAAAGAACCAATAGCGGCTTTTCCAATTGCTCTGATTGCTGCATTAAGTCCTGGGCTATCACCGCCAGCAGTGAGTACACCTACCGATTTTGCCATAAATAATTCCTAATTTATTAAGTGATAATGCTGATGTTATTCTCGTATAATACTAGTAAAATTTAATTGTTTAAAAAATTTCACAATAGTTTTTATGTATGATAATTAGTGCTTACTTACCGATTTTAGTTTCTTGACCAGCTAATAATTTGCGAATATTGGAGCGATGTCTCCAAAGCAGTAATATACCAATCGCAATACATATAATTCTATATTCCCAGATTGGAGTAAACCAAAACATATATATTGGAGCTGATATAGCGGTAACGACTGCAGCTAATGATGAGTAACGTAACAGTATAGCTATACTTATCCATGTACTTAAAGCTGCTAAACCAACCGGCCACACTAACGCAATTAAAGCTCCAAATGCAGTTGCAACTCCTTTACCACCTTGAAAATTAAAGAAGATTGGATATAAATGACCAATGAAAACCGCAATAGTAACTCCAGCCAATATAATTACAGAGCCAGTAAGTAATTTAGCAATTAATACTGCTATCACACCCTTCATTATATCTAACAATAAAGTTATTATCGCTGCTTTTTTGCCTCCATGTCGTAATACATTGGTTGCTCCAGGATTACCAGAACCTTGAGTACGTGGATCGGCTAATCCCATAGTTTTGCATACTAACATTGCACCAGATACAGAGCCTAATAAATAAGCTAAAACCATCAGTAAACTTTCAATAAACATAATTATTTCTAATAAGTATGCTAACCCTAAAATAACTGTTCAGGGATAACAGTTGATCTTTTAATAGTACGTTTCTTTTTCTTTCTTGCTCTGCTGGTAGCACGTTTCTTCTTTTTGAATTTTTTGTTAGCAGCAGAACGATATCTTTTAGGTAAAGAGCGAATAGGTTTACCTTTAAAAGCTACTTTCATAAAATCAATCCACATAGGTAGTGCAGTTCTACCACCAGTTTCTTTATAACCTAAAGAACGTGGTTTATCAAAACCGATCCAAACAGCAGTAACTATATCAGAATTATACCCAACAAACCAAGCATCTCGTAAATTACTTGTTGTACCAGTTTTGCCAGCTATATCACTACGTTTAAGTTGTTTAGCTTTTTTAGCAGTTCCAATTCTAATTACATCTTTTAACATAGAAGTCATGGAATAAGCATTATGTGAAGTTATAGCTTTTGGTGCATAACGAGGTATTTGATCACAGTTATCATAAGAGGTCAAAAGGTCTTTAGTTTCATCTAATTTAGATGTTAAAATTTCAACTGGACATCGTCGGCATATTTTCAATGGATTACTTGAATAAATAACTTTGCCATGGCTATCTTCAATCCGATCAATGAAATATGGTTTTATCCGAAATCCGCCATTAGCAAATACCGCATAACCAGTAACTAATTTTAATGGAGTAACTTCACCAGTACCTAAGGCAATGGTGAGATTATTAGGCATATTTTTCTTATTAAAACCAAAATTTGTCAAATAATTTCTAGTATAATCAACTCCTACTTTTTCTAGCAATCGAACTGAAGATACATTATGTGAATAAGCTAAAGCCCTACGCAAAGTAGTCCACCCATAATATCTCTTACTATAATTTCTAGGTCGCCATCTTTTCCCACCACTAATTTTATACACTATTGGAGCATCATTAATTGAACTATTAGCTGAAAAACCTCTGGATAAAGCTGCTGAATAAATAAATGGTTTAAAAGTTGAACCAGGTTGTCTTTTAGCTTGAGTAACTCGGTTAAATTTGCTGTTAAAATAGTGGAATCCACCTGACAAAGCGATAATAGCTCCATCTTTTGGGTTAATAGTTATTAATGCTCCTTCAACCTGTGGAATTTGTGATAAACGCCAACTAACATCTTTAAACTTCAAATTTTGCATATCCACTTCTATAAGTGGTTGTTCTTTAGATGTTTTATCTTCTTTAGTTTTAGATGATATTTTAGGAACCGCCATAATAATATCACCAGGTTTTACTATACTTCGAGCATTT
>DRQV01000090.1 GCA_011371325.1 Thioploca sp. | reverse complement strand
TTTAAACGTTCAATTGCAGATTGTACAGCTTGTACACATAATGGAATAGTATATGGGTTTAAATTATTGAACCCGGCTGGAAATAAATTAGTATCGATTGGAGCTAATTTAAAACCAGCATTACGTAAATCTACTGAAGCATAAAATGGAATTTGGATATTTTGCCATTGATTGCGTAACCAATATTCAATTTCAGCTTGCTTGCTAAGTAAATGTTTTTCTAAATGTTCTAATGGTTCATGTAGGTTTGTATTAAGATGTGGAGCAAGTTCTTGATCAAAAATCATGTAGTTAATTTGTTGTGAGTAAATATATATTGTACAATTAGAATATAAAATAGCAAATAATCTTAAAATAACTTATGATATATTCCCTATTTAAAATATATCTAACAGATGTGTATAGTTACTTTTAAGTATATTATTTATATATTAAGAATTGCTATTTTTGACATTAAAGTGATAAACTAGTAACTTAGTAAAGATTGATATGCAGTTCATGCTAGATTTTAAAATATTTTTAGTTTTTTATAAATAATGATAAAAACACATAATTAATCATTTGAAATCAGTTAACAAAAAATTATTTTAATATAAAAATTTATGGTTTAGCTTGAATAACCAGATGTTCAAACAGAATTTAGATTATGAGCGACATTAATTTCAAAAATATTAAAGTTGTTGTTATCGATGATAGTAAAACAATTAGGCGTACTGCTGAAACATTGTTGAAAAAAGCTGGCTGTCAAGTAATTACAGCAACTGATGGGTTTGAATCTTTATCCAAAGTAATGGAAGCAAAACCAGACATCATTTTTGTTGATATTATGATGCCACGACTTGATGGGTATCAAACTTGTGCATTAATTAAAAATAATCCTGGTTTTAAAAAGATTCCTATAGTGATGTTATCAAGTAAAGATGGTTTATTTGAACGTGCTAGAGGTAGAATTGTTGGAGCAGAATATTATATGACTAAGCCTTTTACTAGAGAAGAATTATTAAATACCATTAAAACTTATGTAGTGGAAACTGAGACTGCAAGTTAATTATAAATCGTTTTAGAGTATATATATGACCCATATATTAATAGTAGATGATTCACCAAAAGATGCCAATGAAGTCAAAGATATTTTAGAAAAGGAAGGCTATCAAACTTCAGCTGCTTCTAGTGGTGAAGAAGGTGTTCAAAAAGCTATAGATATTAAACCTGACATTGTATTAATGGATGTTGTTATGCCAGGCTTAAATGGTTTTCAAGCCACTCGTAAAATTACTAAAAACCCAGAAACTAAATTTATTAAGGTTATAATAGTTTCTTCCAAAAATATGGATAGTGATAAAGCATGGGCTAAAATGCAAGGAGCTAGCGATTTTTTAGTAAAACCAGTTTCATCAGAACAACTATTGAGTTCTATTAAAAAATCATTATGACAACCTCACCCTATAAATGGTTACAAGATATTGAACGACGAGTTAAACAACGTGCTAAAGGATTACCACGTCAGTCTGAAGTCGAGCAGATTTGGCGAGGAATTGCATTTCGATTAGGAAAAATCTATTTAGTTTCGCCTTTAGATGAAATATCAGAAATTATTCCCTATACTCATAATTTAGCCAAAGTTCCAGGAGCTAAATCATGGGTTAAAGGCCTAGCTAATATAAGAGGATTGTTATTACCAGTAATTGATTTAAATTCTTGTTTAGAAGGGGAATCTATTATAGTAAACAATCGTTCCCGCATGCTGATTATTAATCAAGCTGGTATTTCAGCCGGACTATTAGTTGATGAAGTAATTGGTATAAAACATTTTTCAGAGCATCTTTTAGACTTGGACACTCCGTGTAAAGATGTTTTAGTAGCATCTTTTGCTAAAGGTTTATTCGTTCATGAGGAAATAACTTGGACAGTATTTGATATGCATAAATTAATTAATAATAATTTATTTCTTGATGCAGCTCTATAAAATTATATTTATAAATTAACTATATTTTAAAATTAACGGTAGCCAAAATGAATCTATCTTTTAAATCTTTAAGTAATAAAAATACATGGCTTGTTGCCTTTATAATTGTATTACTGTTATCTTTTATTTCACTTATCATCGTCTTTACCTTGTTAGTTAAATATGACAAATATGATGAGGAATATTCAGGTTATGTAACTAAATTACGTCTACTTTCTCAGCAAATTACTCAACAAGCATCACGATCTGCAACTGGGGATGAAACTGGTTTCAAAAATATTATTAAATCTCGGGATGAGTATAATGATCTGTTAAATAAATTAATTGACGGTAATCCAGATTCGGGAATGCCAAGCACACCTCAACAAGCCTTATCAACCTTAGATTCTTTAATCAACTTATGGAGAAAAGCTGACACTAATACTCAAACTAGTATCCAAAATTTGTTAGATACTAAGGAATCCGTAATTCGTCTTTACTCTGACTCAACAAATTTACGAGATATGACGGTAGATTTAGTTGAAAAGACTGAAAATGTTATTGGAGCTATGATTAATGGGGGAGCAACCCAACAACAAATAAGCCTAGCTACTAGAGAATTAATGTGGCTAGAACGAATTTCTAATAAAATTCGATTATCATTTCTCAATCATTCCGATGATTTAGCGGCAGCTTCTCAATTAGATGACGCTATTTTAAAATTTGGAGATATTTTATCAATTTTGATGGATGGTAGTGAAGAAGATATGGATACTATTGTACCACCAGTAACAAACTCAGTGGCACGTCAAGCAATTGAAGAATTATATAATTTATTTAATGAGCGGATTGAAAAAATTGATTTTTTCCTAGAAAAGTCTGAAGAATTATATAAAGCTAAAGATGCATTACAAAATATAATGGAACTTAATCCAAAAATTTTGAATATTATTGAAGATTTACAGAAAGATTATTTAAGATCAACCAAAGAACGTATAATATCACCAAAATTAAGCTATGCCTTGGCATTTTTAGTGCTAGTTTTATTGGTAATTTTTGGTTATTTGATTATTAGAATGAATAAGGCCAGTTCTTTAGAAACTAGTTTACGCTTAAAAGATACTCAAAATGAACAAAAACGTAATCAAGAAGCAATTTTACGTTTGTTGAGTGAGATTTCTGATTTGGCTGACGGAGATTTGACGGTAAATGCCACTGTTACAGAAGATTTTACCGGTGCTATTGCTGATGCTATTAACTTCTCAATTGAGTCATTACGAGATTTAGTTATTAGTATTAATAAAGTTGCGGTTCAAGTTTCCAGTTCTGCTCAAGAGACTAGAGCAACAGCTGCTCAACTTACTCAAGCAAGTGAACGACAAGCTCAACAAATAGCTAAAGCTGGTCAAGCTATTATTGGTATGGCTAATTCAGTTAAAAAAGTATCGGCAAATGCGGTTGAATCTACTGATGTAGCTAAGAAATCGGTGGATATTGCTAGCAAAGGGGCTAAAGCTGTACGAGATACTATTGCTGGGATGGATTCCATTCGAGAGCAAATTCAAGAAACATCTAAGCGGATTAAACGTTTAGGTGAAAGCTCACAAGAGATTGGAGATATTGTAGGTTTAATTGATGACATTGCTGATCAAACTAATATTCTAGCCCTAAACGCAGCAATTCAAGCAGCTATGGCTGGTGAAGCTGGACGTGGTTTTGCGGTTGTTGCTGATGAAATTCAACGTTTAGCAGAACGTTCTAGTAATGCCACAAAACAGATCGATGCATTAGTAAAAACTATTCAAGGGGATACCAATGAAGCAGTGAACTCGATGGAACATAGCACTGCTGGAGTAGTTTCTGGAGCATCATTAGCTGAAAATGCTGGTGAGGCATTAACTGAAATAGAACAAGTATCAGTCCAATTAGCTGATCAAATTGAGAATATTTCCCAAACTTCACGTACTCAAGCAGCAGTAGCTTCTAATATATCTGGTACTATGACAATTATTCAGGATATTACTACTCAAACATCTAACGGAACTAATGAAACTGCTGCTTCTATTGAACGATTGGGAATCCTTGCTAATGAGTTAAAGACTTCTGTATCTGGATTTAAGCTACCAGATACTGCTAAACAAGAAATTGAGGCAATGAGTGGTTCAATTTAAAGTAATTCTTTAACTATGAATGCTTAATGCTTAATTAAAAATACTAAAACCAATTCTTAATTATACATTCTTAATGTTAAAGCTAGAATCTTAAAAATATCTTTCATTAAGAATTAAAAATTAAGAATTAAGAATTAAATAAAATATTATGAAGTATTCGGCCCTTACGTGGGTAAAAATAACCA
>DRQV01000089.1 GCA_011371325.1 Thioploca sp. | reverse complement strand
TAACCAATAATCTTTCCAGATATTTTACTTTGTTTATTCATGGCTATCATATTTTCTAGTTCTTCCCATCGTTTATACATAGCTTGCAAATTATTTTCAATTGCTTTAACTTGGCTAAGAGTTTTATTTACCTGTTCTTGTTTATTTTTATAAAATTTAACATCACTAATTATAATATGTAATTCTGCTAGTTCAGATTCTAACAGTTCAATTTCATTTGGTAATTTGGATAGCTCACGTTGTTCATTATAATTTATTTTTCGTGGGGCAGAACTTTGTTTTTCAGGTAAAGATTTTTTCTGGAATATGTTAGATGATTTAACTGGTTTAGGACGTTGCCGTAACCAATCTTCATAACCACCTACATATTCCGTAACTTTTCCTTGACCTGCAAATACAATGGTTGAAGTAACCACATTATCTAAAAATTTACGGTCATGGCTAACTAATAATAAAGTTCCAGAATATTTAGCTAGTAAATCTTCCAATAACTCTAAAGATTCTACATCCAAATCATTAGTTGGTTCATCCAATACTAACAAATTGGCAGGTTTAGTAAATAAACGAGCTAATAACAATCGGTTACGCTCTCCACCGGAAAGAGATTTTACTGGTGAACGAGCTCTAGCTGGAGCAAATAAGAAATCTCTTAAATAGGACATTACATGTTTATCTTGACCATTAATAGTTAATATATCTTGACCTTGACTTACTGCATCCACTACTGTTGATTCTGGATTAAGTTGAGCTCTTAGTTGATCAAAATAAGCAATACTAAGTTTAGTACCATGTTTTACAGTACCACTATCTGGTTCTAATTCTCCCAATAACATCTTGATTAAAGTAGTTTTGCCTGCTCCATTAACCCCAATTAACCCAATTCGATCTCCACGCATTATTATGGTAGAAAAATTATTGACCAAATTATTATCTTGATAACTTTTGCTAATATTTTCTGCTTCAATCACAATCCGGCCGGATAACTCACCACTATCAAGATTTAGTTTAATATTACCAATCTTATTTCGACGTTGAGCTCGTTCAGTGCGTAATTTCTGTAAAGTTCGGACTCGACCTTGATTACGAGTACGACGAGCTTTAATTCCTTGTCGAATCCAAACTTCTTCTTTGGCCAGATTTTTATCAAATTTAGCGGCTTGAGTAGCTTCTGCTTCTAAATTAGCTTCTTTAGTACGTAAGTATACAGTATAATTATTTGGATAACTGGTTAATTTACCGCGATCCAATTCCACAATTCTGGTAGCCACTCGTTGCATAAATTGTCGATCATGGCTAACAAATAGTAGACTACCTTTAAAATCTAATAACATATCTTCCAACCATGTTATAGCTTCAATATCCAGATGATTAGTTGGTTCATCTAATAGCAAAAGATTCGGTTCTGTTACTAGAATCTGAGCTAAAGCAACTCGACGCTGCCAACCACCTGATAATTCAGATAAAAGTTGTTCTGGTGGTAAATTAAGTTTTGATAATATAGTTTCTACTCTTTGCTCTAAACCCCAACCATCTTCTGTTTCTAAACGATGTTGTATTCGTTCTAATTGAGGTAATTTAGTTTCATCAATAGCTACCTGTTGTATTAACTCATGATATTCTTCAACCAATTGCCCCAGATTACCTAAACCTTTAGAAACTGCATGAAATACCGTATCATTTGGATTAAAATTATGTTCTTGATTTAGTAAGGTTATTCTATAACCAGAACTTATTTCTAATTTTCCATGATCGGCTTTGATTTGATTGCTAATTATTTTTAATAAAGTTGATTTGCCTTCACCATTACGTCCGATTAAGCAAATTCGTTCACCAGCTTCTATGCGTAAATTAACACCATCTAATAAAGTAACATGGCCAAAAGCTATGCTAATATTATCCAAATTAAACATTATACTATCCAAACTTTTAGTTAATAATTATTAAATATATCATACCAAAGAATTAGTACGTTCAATATCTATAAAAAAGAGTTATATCAGGTTTTTTTTCAATTTAATTCTAAAATATTTTTTTCATTGAAGCTATCTAATTGATATAGTTTAAAGTAAATAGTTTTTTACCGCAAAAAAAGCTGATATTATCGTAGTCAAGCAAATTGAAAAATGTTATAATAAATTTATTTATCAATCAGTTAAATATTTAATATGACCCGTCCTACTCAGGCTATTATTGATATATCTGCCTTACAAGCTAATTTGCTCCACGTAAAAAATCATGTTCCTCAGCAAAAAATAATGGCTGTAGTAAAGGCTAACGCTTATGGACATGGTACAGTACGAATTGCTAGTACAATTGCAAATGAAGTTGATGGTTTTGCAGTTTGTTGTTTGGAAGAAGCTTTACAATTGCGTGATCTTCATATCGAGCAACCAATTATTATCTTAGAAGGTTTTTTTCATCTTGATGAATTAGCAATAATTTCTAAACAAGATTTACATATTGTTCTTAGTACAGCAACTCAAGTCAAACAATTAACTAAAGCTAAATTAGATAAACCAATTAATGTTTGGTTAAAAGTCGACACAGGTATGCACCGTTTGGGTTTTACTCCTAAAGATACTGTGTCAGTCTACCAGTTAATTCAACAACATAATCAAATTTCTGCTCCAATTCGTTTAATGAGTCACCTTGCTTGTGCTGATGATCTAAATAGTGATATTACTGAACAACAAGTGCAAATATTTAGTGAATTGGTTAAATATTTAAAAATAGAAGAAGCGTCATTAGCTAATTCAGCTGGGATTTTAGGTTGGCCAACAACTCATTTTGATTGGGTTCGGCCAGGTATTATGTTATATGGAGCATCGCCTTTCCCAAATATAATAGATAAAACATTACAACCGGTGATGCAATTAAAATCTAGTTTAATTAGTGTCAAACGCTGTTACAAAGGAGATGCTGTTGGTTATGGAGCTACATGGGTTTGCCCACAAACTATGCCAGTTGGGGTAATTGCTATTGGTTATGCTGATGGTTATCCACGCCATGCTCCTACTGGAACTCCAGTGTTAGTAAATGGTAAGCGAGTGCCATTAATAGGTAGAGTATCTATGGATATGATAACCGTTGATTTGCGTAACCAGCCTAATGCTAGAGTTGGTGATCCAGTATTATTATGGGGAACTGGATTGCCAGCCGAGGAAATTGCCAGTTTATCTGGAACTATTGCATATGAATTATTTTGCAACTTGGGTAGTAGAGTAAAAAAATCATCATCTGATAAGTTATTATAACTATGCGACGTTTTTTCTTTCATAATTTTAAGGCTATATTCGCTTATACCTTCTGGATGCAACAGCATTTTACCAAGGCTGGTACATTGGTATTAGCTAGTTTAGTGGCAGCTGGAATATTTGGGGTGGATACTCGGCAGAATTTATCTTATCAACTATTTTCACTATTATTAATGTTAATATTACTAGCTGTTGTGAGTAGTTGGCGGTTTCGGATTAATTTAACAGTACAGCGTAATTTACCTAAATTTGTTACTGTAGGTGATGATATAACTTATCAAATAACTATATATAATCATACCAATAAAATCCAACAGAGTTTAGTATTAAGAGATTATGCTAAACAACAATATCCAGATTTTACTACTTTTATTAATACCAAAGAACCAGGTTATGAAACTAGGAACTGGTTTGACCGTTATGTAGGTTACCCACGTTGGATGTGGTTTATGCGATTAAGTAGAGGTATAGATATTCCTGAAAAAATTTTACCTCCAATTCCACCATCTCACATAACAGTACAGATGCAGCTTAAACCATTACGCAGAGGTTATATTTATTTAACTAAAATGACTTTTGCTCGTCCCGATCCATTTGGTTTGTTTAATGCACTATATTTTGTCAATGCTAATGATAAATTACTAGTTTTACCAAAGGTTTATCCAATTTCTAAAATATATTTACCTGGGACTAGAAAATATCAACGGGGTGGAATTAATTTAGCAGTATCTGTTGGTGATGCTGAAGAATTTATTGCTTTGCGTGAATATCGGCCTGGTGATCCATTACAACATATTCATTGGAAAAGTTGGGCTAAAACTGGTAAGCCTATAGTAAAAGAATTTCAAGATGAGTTTTTTGTGCGACAAGCTTTAATTTTAGACACATTTATCGATTTAAATTCTAAAGAATTATTTGAGGCTGCCGTATCCATAGCTGCTTCGGTTGCTTGCAGTCCGCGTGACCATGAGGTACTGTTAGATTTGATGTTTGTTGGTACGCAGGCTCATTGTTTTACTAGTGGTAGAGGATTGGCAGACAATTTATTAGAAATCTTGGCTTGTGTCGAGCCGTGCCCAGATAAACCTTTGCAACAGTTATATCCATTGCTTATGGAACATTCATCTTCTTTGAGCGGTTGTATCTGTGTATTATTAAATTGGGATGTTGAAAGAAAAAATTTGCTCAAAACATTACGAAATGCTGGAGTTTCATTTTTAGCTATTGTAATAACTGACATCGAAATTACTGATTATCCAGAAGTTCATGTGGTAAATATTGGGAATATTGCTGCTGATTTAGCTAAAATATAGGAGTACAAAATTTGTTCCGAAATTAAATAATTCCAATTTGCACTCCATATTTAATATATCTTTTGTTAGTATTTATAGATTAAATGTATTTAACCTCTAAAATTTCATATTCCTTATTACCACCAGGAGCTTGTACAACAGCAATATCTCCTTCTTCTTTGCTTATTAAAGCTCGAGCAATAGGAGAACTTATTGAAATCCGATTTACCTTAATATCAGCTTCATCATCACCAACTATTTGATAGGTTATTTCCTGCTCTGTTTCAATATTCATTAAATCTACAGTAGCTCCAAATACTATCTTACCGTTAGCTTTAACTTTTTTAATATCAATAATTTCAGCAGTAGCTAATTTACTTTCTAATTCAAGAATGCGTCCTTCAATAAAACTTTGTTGTTCACGAGCTGCATGGTATTCGGCGTTTTCCTTTAAATCACCAAGCTCACGAGCCTCAGAAATAGCCTGAATGATTTTTACTCGTTCTACACTTTTTAAATTACGCAATTCATCACGTAGATTTTGGGCACCCTGAGCTGTTATGGGAGTTTTTTTCATGTATTACCTTCTTGGTGTAAATCTTGTAAACGGTTAACTTCAGTGGCATCTAAAGTTTTTAGTGCCAACATTGTCGCTCTTGCTCCAGCAATAGTAGTTGTATAACTTACTTCATGCTGTAATGCAGTGCGACGAATGGTAAAAGAATCAGATATTGTCTGCTTACCTTCTGTAGTATTGACTATAAAACTAATTTCATCATTCTTAATTCGATCGACTATATGTGGTCGGCCTTCAGTTACTTTATTGACTACAGTACAATCAATACCAGCTTTATATAAAGCCTGTGCTGTACCTCTAGTAGCTATTAATTTAAATCCTAAATTACTTAGTTCTCTAGCAATATTTATTGTAACTGGCTTATCAACATCACGTACACTTAAAAAAGCTAATCCTGAAGTTGGTAAGATACTGCCAGCTGCCATTTGGGATTTAGCAAAAGCTTCTCCAAAAGTACGTCCAACCCCCATTACTTCACCAGTTGATTTCATTTCTGGACTCAATAGAGGATCAACTCCAGAAAATTTTGCAAATGGAAACACTGCTTCTTTAACTGAATAATAATTAGGGATACATTCTTGAGTAAAACCTTGAGATTCCAAACTATTTCCTACCATACAACGAACCGCTATACGAGCTAAAGATAAGCCAGTAGCTTTAGATACAAAAGGTACAGTACGCGAAGCACGAGGATTTACTTCTAAAACATAAATAGCTTGATTTTGAATAGCAAATTGAGCATTTACCAATCCAACTACATTTAAAGCAGTCGCCATCCTAGCCATCTGTTCACGTAATTGATCTTGTATCATAGCAGATAAAGCATAAGGTGGCAAGGAGCAAGCGGAATCACCAGAATGAACTCCAGCTTGTTCAATATGTTCCATGATACCACCTATCAATACATTTTCTCCGTCACAAATAGCATCAATATCAACTTCGATTGCATTATCTAAGAAATGATCTAATAAAATTGGCGAATCATTTGATACTGCTTTGTGCATATAATTACGTAAATCATCCTGATTATAAACAATTTCCATTGCTCGACCACCCAACACATAAGAAGGCCGTACTACTAATGGATAGCAAATTTCACCTGCTAAAAGAAGAGCTTCTTCAGTATTACGGGCTATACGATTTGGCGGTTGTTGCAAACCTAGCTGCATAATTAATTGCTGGAAACGTTCCCGATCTTCAGCTAAATCAATGGAATCTGGGCTAGTGCCAATCATTGGGACTCCAGCATTTTCTAAAGCTTGGGCTAACTTTAATGGAGTTTGTCCACCGTATTGAACGATAACTCCTTTGGGTTGCTCTATATCTACTATTTCTAATACATCTTCTAAAGTCAATGGTTCAAAATATAGTCGATCTGAAGTATCGTAATCAGTGGATACAGTTTCTGGATTACAATTAATCATGATAGTTTCATAGCCATCTTCTCGTAAAGCTAAAGATGCTTGCACACAACAATAATCAAATTCAATTCCTTGGCCAATTCGATTAGGACCACCACCTAAAACTATAATTTTATCTCGTTGAGTTGGCAAGGCCTCACATTCTTCTTCATAAGTTGAATACATATAAGCAGTACTAGCGGCAAATTCAGCGGCACAAGAATCTACTCGTTTATAAACAGGTCGAATATTAAATTCATGCCGTAATTTTCTAATCTTATTTTCTTCAGTACCTAGTAATTTAGCTAATCTTAGGTCAGAAAAACCTTTACGTTTTAAATTCCACATTCTTTCCGCAGTCATG
>DRQV01000088.1 GCA_011371325.1 Thioploca sp. | reverse complement strand
TATAATAGTTATGAACATATAAAAGCTGATGAAAGCATGGATATGTTAACTCGAGCAACTAATAATTATCTAATTCAATATTTTGGTGAGCTTAGTAAGATAGAAGAAAAACAAAATCTCAACTTTATTTATAACGGAGATAATTATTTCTTACAAATAGTACCATTTGAAGACGAAGGAGGTTTGGATTGGTTGATAGTAGTCGTAGTCCCAGAAGCAGATTTTATGACTCATATCGATGCTAATATGTATTACACAATTTTATTATGTTTAGTCGCTCTATTTGTAACGATTTTAATGGGAATTCTCACCTCTAAATGGATTATTCGGCCATTATTACATTTAAATACTGCTGCTACAGCTTTGTCCAGAGGTGAATGGCAACAACAAATAGTAGAAGCTAAACGTAAAGATGAAATAGGAGAATTAGCTAAAACTTTCAGTAAAATGGCTCAACAATTACAAGAATCATTTACAACGTTAGAAACTAAAAATATTGATTTACAACGTTTAGATAAATTAAAAGATGAATTTTTAGCCAATACCTCTCATGAATTACGTACTCCATTAAATGGAATTATTGGTATTGCAGAATCTTTAATTGATGGAGTTACTGGTAAATTATCAGATCGTACTAACTCTGAATTATCTATGATAGTAGCAAGTGGCAGGCGTTTATCTAATATAATCAATGATATTTTAGACTTTTCTAAACAGAAATATAAAAATATTGAATTACAATTGGAAGCTGTTGACATTAAAAAAGTAGCAGATATAGTACTCAGATTTTGTCATCCTTTGGTTGGTAATAAGGAATTACAACTAGTTAATGCTGTTCCTAATGACTTGCCATTTGCAAATGCTGATGAAAATAGAGTGCAGCAAATTCTGCATAATTTAGTTGGCAATGCGATTAAATTTACTAAAAGAGGAAGAGTTCAAATTTCGGCAGAAGTAAAACAAGATAATCTAAATATTATTGTATCCGACACTGGGATTGGAATACCAACGAATAAAATTGCTAAAATATTTGATTCATTTGAACAAGGTAATAATAAAGACATTGGTTTAGGTTTATCTATTTCTAATCAGTTGGTTTTATTACATAAAGGCAAAATTTGGGTAGAGTCAACTTTAGGAATAGGTTCTAGATTTATTTTCACCTTGCCTATTTCTGATACTTCATTGGTAAATCAATCTGATGAAGTTACCTCGAAAACTATGTTAGCTTCTGATGCTTTGACTAGTGATATAATGGCAGAAATCCCTACTGGTAAACATTCTAATGTCAATATCATGATTGTTGACGATGAACCAATCAACTTACATGTATTGACGAATCATCTTGCTATGTACAAATATAAAACTATTGAAGCAGCCTCTGGAACTGAAGCTTTAGACATTTTAGCACAGGGAACTATTCCTGATTTAATTTTATTGGATGTAATGATGCCACATATGACTGGCTATGATGTTACTAAGAAAATTCGGGAAACTTGGGAGATTAATGAACTACCAATTGTATTATTAACAGCTAAAAATCAAGTTGCAGATTTGGTAACTGGTTTAGAAATGGGAGCTAATGACTATTTAATTAAACCAATTGCTAAAAGTGAGTTATTAGCTAGAATTAAAACACATTTACATATCAAACAGCTTAAAGAAGAAACTTTACGATTAGCAGTTGAAAGTGAAAGAAGATTAACTCAATTTTTAGAAGCTATGCCAGTAGGAGTATATGTAACAGATGCTGATGCGAATCCTTATTATGCCAATAAACGAGCCCAAAATTTATTAAATTCTGATTCAGATTCAAAAACAAAATTTCATTCTCAAATGTATCTTGCAAATACTAAACAATTATATCCAGCTGAAAAACAGCCTAATACTTTAGCATTACAAGGTAAGAGCATAACAGTTGATGATATAGAAATTCACCAACAAGGCAAGCGGATTCCAATAGAAGTATGGGCTAGTCCAATTTTTGATGAGCAAGGTGCTATTAGTTATGCGATGATGGCTTTCCAAGATATTACTGAACGCAAATTAGCAGAATTAGAACGAGAACAATTTAATACTCAATTAATTAAATTAAACAAAGAATTAGAAGATTATTCACATACTTTAGAAGATAAAGTGTCAGAGCGTACTTTTAAGTTGAAAGAAGCTAAGCAAGCAGCCGAAAAAGCATTACAACAATTAAAAACTACTCAAGAACAATTAATTGAAACTGCCAAGATGTCAGAATTAGGTAATTTAGTAGCAGGAGTTGCTCATGAGATTAATACTCCAGTTGGAATTGGAGTTACGGCTGCTTCAAGATTAGAAACTTTAACTAAAGGATTGATTAATTTATATAAAAACGGCAAAATGAAACGGGCTGATTTGGATAAATATTTAGATTCTACTCAGCAAGGTAGTAATTTAATTTTAAAAAATTTGACTCGAGCTGCTGATTTAATTCAAAGTTTTAAACAAGTTGCCGTTGATCAAGCTGGTGAACAACAACGTACTTTTAATTTGCACGAGTATTTGCATGAGATTTTGACTACACTACGACCAGAATTTAAACGAACTCAGCATCAAATAACAGTTGAATGTGATACAAGCATAGTGTTATCTAGCTATCCTGGAGTATTTTCGCAGATTATAACTAATTTTATAATGAACTCTTTGATTCATGGATTTAGGGATAAGTCAGAAGGACATATGAAAATTGTTGTACAGCAAACTAATGATGAGTTGATATTACGTTATTCTGATGATGGTAGGGGTATTCCGGTTGATATTGTGGGTAAAGTTTTTGATCCATTTTTTACCACTAATCGTCAAGGTGGTGGTAGTGGTTTGGGTATGCATATTGTGTATAATTTAGTTACTCATCAATTAAATGGCTTTATTCAATGTAAAAGTATAGTCGGAGAAGGAACTACTTTTATAATATCTTTACCTAATTCTGCTGTATCTTAAGTTTTCGTGGACTGTACCATCTTAAAGATAATTATTAATCTAACTTACTATTATTCAATTAAATATAATGGTAAACTCTATACTTTAGAATTAGATACATTAATTTCATGATTCAACAACAATTTATTGACTGGTTTCGCAGTGCTTCTCCTTATATTCATGCTCATAGAGGTAATACTTTTGTAATTTGTTTTGGTGGTGAAGCAGTACAAGATCGTAATTTTTCAAATTTAATTCATGATATTGCTTTACTAAATAGTTTAGGAATACGACTGTTTTTAGTACATGGAATCAGACCTCAAATAGAACAGGAATTAAATATTAGAGGTAAAAAATCTAACTATGTTAACAATATTCGGATTACGGATGAGATAGCTCTCAAAAGTGTTAAGGCTGCCTGTGGAGAAGTTCGTGCAGAAATAGAAAGCTTATTATCCATGGGTTTGGCCAACTCGCCAACAGCTAATTTTAATATTTGTGTTACATCTGGTAATTTCATAACTGCTCGCCCAATAGGAATACGAAATGGTATTGATTTTTGTCATACTGGTGAGATCAGACAAATTGATATAAAAACAATTAGTCAACGATTAGATGATGGATGTATAGTACTAATTTCACCATTAGGTTATTCACCAACTGGAGAAGCTTTTAATTTATTAACAGAAGAAGTGGCAGCAACAGTTGCTATTGGTTTAAAAACTAATAAACTAATATACCTAACGGAAAATGAAGGATTATTTAATAAAAATGGCCAGTTGTTACGACAATTAACATTAGAAGAAGCTAAATTAAAAGATGATAATCAGTTGAAAAATGCAGTTCAAGCTTGCCAAAATGGTATTCAAAGAGTTCACCTATTATCAAGACATATTGAAGGGGCTTTGTTATTAGAATTATTTACTCGAGATGGGATAGGAACTTTAGTTAGCACTGATCCCTACGAGAATATTCGTAATGCAACGATAGATGATGTTGGTGGTATTTTAGAGCTAATCAAACCATTAGAAAAGTCTGGTATTTTAGTCCGCAGGTCTAGGGAAAAGTTAGAAATGGAAATTGATTATTTTACGGTGCAAGAAAGAGATGGAATGGTGATTGCGTGTGCTGCTTTATACCCTTTTATGGAAGATAAAATTGCTGAATTAGCTTGTTTAGCAGTTCACAAATATTATCATGGTGCAGATCGAGGTGGAACTTTATTAAATTTTTTAGAACGGAAAGCTCAACAGTTAAAAATTGGGCAGATTTTTATCCTAACTACCCAAACAGCCCATTGGTTTCAAGAACGTGGCTTTCAAATAGCAAATTTACAAGACTTACCAGTTGAAAAACGTAAAATTTATAATTATCAAAGACAAGCCAAGGTACTTATCAAACAGTTGTAATATAATTTCCAATTATATACGCACATATAGCAGTTCCCGAATTATACTGTAGAAACAAGGTATACCTTGTCACTACTTCATAATATCTATTTATACTGGAGAATTTAATGGCAATAAATAAGTTTAGTTCCAAAATAACCCAATCTAAATCTCAAGGTGCTTCACAAGCTATGCTATATGGCACTGGCCTAACTGAAGAAGATATGGGTAAAGCTCAAGTTGGGATTGCTAGTGTTTGGTATGACGGCAATACCTGTAACATGCACTTAATGGATTTAGCAACTAAAGTTCGAGAAGGAGTGAAAGCTGCTGGAATGATAGGGATGCGGTTTAATACTATCGGGGTTAGTGATGGTATTTCAATGGGAACTTCAGGAATGAGTTTTTCCTTACAATCCAGAGATATAATAGCGGATTCGGTAGAAACTATCATGGCAGCTCAATGGTATGACGCTAACATTTCTTTGCCTGGCTGTGATAAAAATATGCCTGGCTGCATTATTGCTATGGCACGTTTAAACCGTCCATCTTTAATGATTTACGGTGGTACGATCAAACCTGGTTATGATAAAGAAGATAATACTTTAGATATCGTATCAGCTTTCCAAGCTTATGGCCAATGTTTATCTGAAATTATTGATGAAGATAAACGGGCAGATATAGTAAAAAATGCTTGTCCAGGAGCTGGGGCTTGTGGGGGAATGTATACAGCTAACACTATGGCATCGGCTATTGAAGCTTTGGGAATGAGTTTACCATATAGCTCTTCTATTCCAGCTGAAGAATCCGGTAAAATGGAAGAATGTTTTAATGCTGGAGTTGCCATTCGTAACCTGTTGGAAAAAGATATAAAACCTCGGGATATTATGACTCGGGCAGCTTTTGAAAATGCTATGGTTATTGTGATGGCTTTAGGTGGCTCAACCAATGCGGTATTACATTTAATTGCTATGGCTAGAGCAGTAGATATTGATTTGACCATTGATGATTTTCAAAAAGTTAGTGATAGAATTCCATTTTTAGCTGATTTAAAGCCAAGTGGCCAATATGTAATGGAAGATGTGCATAATATTGGTGGCATTCCAGCAGTGATGAAGTATTTGTTAGAAAAAGGATTAATAGATGGTAATTGCTTGACTGTAACTGGTAACACAATTACTGAAAATTTAGCTAATTTACCAGGTTTAACTGCTGGTCAAGAAGTTATTCATCCATTAGAAAATCCGATTAAAGCAACTGGTCACATTCAAATTCTAAAAGGCAATTTAGCTCCTGGTGGCTCGGTGGCCAAAATTACTGGTAAAGAAGGTTTAGTTTTTTCTGGACCAGCTAAAGTATATGATTGTGAAGAAGATATGCTTAGTGCCTTAGAACAGAAGCAGATTGTAAAAGGAGATGTAGTTGTCATTCGCTATGAAGGCCCTAAAGGTGGCCCAGGAATGCCAGAAATGCTTACTCCAACCTCAGCTATTGTAGGTGCTGGCTTGGGTAAAGATGTGGCATTACTGACCGATGGCAGATTTTCTGGCGGATCACATGGTTTTATTGTTGGTCATATTGTTCCTGAAGCTCAAGAAGGTGGTCCATTAGCTTTAATAAGAACCGGTGATATTATTACAGTTGATGCAGAAAATAATGTATTAAATGTAGCAGTTAGTCCTGCCGAAATGGAACAGCGTCGAACTCAGTGGGTTGCACCAGCTTATAAAGCTATTAGAGGTACTTTGTATAAATATATTAAAAATGTTAAAGACGCTTCCCATGGCTGTGTAACTGATGAATAATCTTTAAATATAATTGTTTTTAATACTTCAATGCTATATAGTATTGATGTTTAAAAGTATATAACTGTTGTTTCGGGGATGGAAGCGTATTTCCCGAAACATTCCAAATAGAGACTAATCAATGAATGTAACTAATAAAATTACTTTACTAGTAATGTTTTGTTTTATCATCGCACTATTCATAATGTTACCTTTTGTTTTATATCATATAAATAAATCTGGCCAACAAGAAATTGAACAGTATAAACAAGAAGAGCTTAATCGAGTTAAAAAATCTCTACAAGAATATGTTGACATTGCTTATGTAACATTAGACACTAACTATAAAAATGCCATGGATAGACAA
>DRQV01000087.1 GCA_011371325.1 Thioploca sp. | reverse complement strand
TTTTAATTTATTAATATTATTAGTCTTAATATCAATAACATTAAATTGATGTTCTTGTAGATGTTTTATCCAACCAGAGCAACAACCACAATTTGGACTCCGATAAACAGTAATATCTTGAAGCTCAGAACTATAGCCATAAGTAGATATTATTAATAATAGACTGATTAAAATTTTAGAAAAATAATTTTGCATATTTAAAGTTAATATAAAGAAATTTTAGCTAGTGACTAAACTGGTAAAATACCAATTTAAAAAATTATCTCATTTACAATGATATCTTGCAAGGATAGTATTAATAATTTTTGCTAAAATAATGTTTATTTTAAGAGTTAATCATTCAATGTATTTAAATTTAAGTTGCAACAATATTTTTAATCAAATTTCCAAAATCCATCTATGTTTATTTTGCAGATTGCAATTCCTAAACCCTTATCTAATTATTTTGATTATTTACCGCCAGTTGGTGTAGATATAGAGCAGTTAAAACCAGGCATGCGGTTAAAAGTCCCATTTGGTAATATAAATTATGTGGGCATGTTAGTAAATATTACTAATAATAGCAACTGTCCAAATAATAAACTCAAATCAGTAATAAAAATAATTGATTCAACTCCAATTTTATCTGTTGACGACTTAGAATTAATGAAATGGGCTGCTAATTATTATCACTATTATATAGGCGAAGTTATCACAACCGCTTTGCCAAGTGCTTTAAATCAAGGTCTACCAGCTAAAATTAAGCCTTTATTGGGTTGGAAACTGGCTTATGATGTTCAGTTGGATAATTTACCTAAAAATGCTGTTAAACAAAGGGCTATTTTACATTTATTACAACAATATCCACAAGGTTTAACCCAGACTCTTATCAATAGCAGTTTACCTAAAGCAACCTCAAGTTTAAAAACTTTACAAGAAAAGGGTTGGATAACTAAAGTATTAATTGATATAATTCCTAATAAGACATTAGCTAAATCTTCTCATCTACAACTCAATCAGGCTCAAAACAAAGCTGTTAATCAAGTTTGTAGTAATTTACACCAATTTTATCCAGTTTTATTGGATGGAGTTACAGGAAGCGGTAAAACTGAAGTTTATTTACAAATTATTCAAAAAGTTTTAGATCAAGGTAAACAAGCATTAATTTTAGTTCCAGAAATAAATTTAACTCCCCAAACTGTCAATCGTTTTGAACAACGTTTTGCGATACCAATTGCCACTTGGCATTTTAAATTATCTAAGTCTGAACGTTTACATACTTGGTTATCAGCTAGAGATGGCTTAACTTCTATTATAATAGGTACTCGTTCAGCAATTTGGATTCCTTTAGCTAATCCCGGGATATTCATAGTTGACGAAGAACATGATTTATCCTATAAACAACAATTTAAATTTCGTTATTCAGCTCGTGATATTGCTGTAGTACGTTCTAAACTAGCCAATGTGCCAATTTTGCTTGGCAGTGCTACCCCTTCACTTGATAGCCTGCATAATGCTAATTGCAAACGTTATTTATATTTCAATTTGCCAGAACGTGCTGGAACCGCAATTCATCCTACTTATCATATTGTTGATATGCGTCTTCAGCCTCCACGAGAAATTTTATCTCGACCATTAATGAAAGCTATTAAACAACGTTTAACTGCTAAACAACAAATTTTATTGTTCATTAATCGACGTGGTTATGCTTCTACTTTAACTTGTTATAAATGTGGTTGGGTTGCTTTTTGTCAACATTGTGATGCTAGACTTACTTATCACGATTCCTATAAAATTCTTCAATGCCATCATTGTGGAATAACGCAACAGTTATATATTAAATGTCCAGAATGCAAATATACAAAACTTTATTTACTTGGGCAAGGTACTGAACGAATTGAAGAATATTTAAGAATTCAATTTTCTTATGCTAATATTTTACGGATTGATAGTGATAATACTAGCCGGAAAAATTCTATAGAAAAGATTTTTGAGAAAATTCGTAGTGGTGAAGTAGATATTTTGATAGGAACTCAAATGTTGGCGAAAGGGCATCATTTTCCTAATGTTACTTTAGTTGGTGTAATCAATGTGGATAGTGGATTATATGGTTCTGATTTTCGCTCCACTGAACGTATGGCACAATTATTAATTCAAGTATCTGGCAGAGCTGGCAGAGCTAATGACCCTGGCGAAGTTATTATTCAAACTTATCATCCAGAACATCCTTTATTAGCCAAGTTAATTCAACAAGGTTATCCCGCATTTGCTCAAGCTGCTTTAAAAGAACGTTATATAGCGGCCTTTCCACCATATACTTATCTAGCCTTATTGCGTGCTGAATCAATTGATAAACCACCACTAGAGTTTTTAGAACATGCTAAATTATCAGCTCATAAATGTGATGATGTTCAATTATGGGGGCCAGTGATTTCACCGATGGAAAAGAGAGCTGATTGGTATCGGGCTCAATTATTATTACAAGCTTTGCAACGTAAACATTTGCATGATTTTATCAGTCGATGGTTACCAACTTTACCTGCTTCTAACAATAAAAAAGTACGTTGGTCATTAGATATTGATCCACAAGATTTATTTTAGTTCTATTGTAGGATAACAATTATTCTATTTTCATAGATATATTATGCCAATAAATTATGATATTATAGTTCGTTTTAAAATATAGGATATCTTATGCAATGTACTCTATTAAAAGCCAAACTTCACCGTGCTTGTGTAACTCATTCAAAATTGGATTATGAAGGTTCTTGTGCTATTGATGGTGAATTACTAGATATTGCAGGTATATATGAATACGAGCAAATTCATATTTACAACCTTAAAAATGGCGAAAGGTTTATTACCTATGCAATTCGAGCCGAAGACGGTTCTAAAATAATATCAATCAATGGAGCTGCAGCACATAAAGCTGATCCAGGGGATCGGATTATTATTTGTAGTTATATTAGTTTAACTGCTCAAGAAATGAAAACTCAACGACCTATTATGATTTATTTGGATGAAACTAATAAAATTATAGATACTCGTCATACCATACCTCCACATATATAGTGAAAATATGAGCAAATGACTTGCATTAACAGTAGACTTATGATAGCATTAACCACAAATATATGAATTCAACAGGCACGTAGCTCAGTGGTAGAGTATTACCTTGACATGGTAGTGGTCGGTGGTTCGATCCCACTCGTGCCTACCAACTAAATTTCTAAAATAAGCACGAACTTTCATTTAAGTTACGTGCTTTTTTCTTATGCCTATTATCACATTACCCGATGGCAGTCAACGCCAGTTTGAAACTCCAGTCACAATAGCAGAAGTAGCTAATGATATTGGAGCTGGACTAGCTAAAGCAGCTATAGCCGGCAAAATTGATGAAAGTTTGTTAGATATATCAACAGTTATAACTACTGATACCAAATTAGCAATTATTACTGACCGAGATACAGAAGGATTAGAGATTATCCGTCATTCCTGTGCTCATTTAATGGCTCAAGCGGTTAAAGAATTATTTCCTACTGCTCAAGTTACTATTGGGCCAGTGATAGAAAATGGTTTTTTCTACGATTTTGCCTACAAAGAAAGTTTTACCCCCGATGATTTAGAAAAGATTCAATTTAAAATGCAACAGTTGGTAAAACAGAATTTAACTATAACTCGTTCTGTAATGTCTCGTGATGATGCAACTAAATTTTTTCGGGAACGTGGTGAGGAATATAAAGCTCAAATCATTGAATCAATTCCTAATAATGAGGAATTATCTCTCTATCAACAGGGAGAATTTACCGATTTATGTCGTGGCCCGCATGTACCAACTACTGGTAAGATTAAAGCCTTTAAATTAATGAAATTAGCCGGGGCTTATTGGCGTGGGGATTCTAATAATGAAATGTTGCAACGTATTTATGGCACGGCATGGACTAATAAAAAGGATTTAAAAGCCTATTTATATAGACTAGAAGAAGCAGAAAAACGTGATCATCGCAAGCTTGGAAAACAATTAGATTTATTCCATATGCAGCCTGAAGCTCCAGGCATGATATTTTGGCATGATAAGGGCTGGCAAATTTATTTACAGATTACAAGTTATATTCGGAATTTATTGCGTAATAATGGCTATCAAGAAGTCAACACTCCACAATTAGTAGATAGAAGTTTATGGGAAAAATCAGGTCATTGGGATAAATTTGGTGATATGATTTTTAGTACTAGCTCTGAAAATAGAGATTATGCAGTAAAACCAATGAACTGCCCATGTCATATTCAGATTTATAATCGTGGGATTAAAAGTTATCGCGATTTGCCATTACGCATGGCAGAATTTGGTTCTTGTCATCGCAATGAACCGTCTGGGACTTTACATGGCATTATGCGAATTCGTAACTTTGTCCAAGATGATGCTCATATATTTTGCACTGAAGATCAATTGCAACAAGAAGTTTCTGATTTTATTGATTTAGTATTTAAAGTTTATACTGATTTTGGTTTTAATGATATTATAATTAAATTATCTACTCGACCTGAAAAACGAGTTGGAGATGATAAAGTTTGGGATAAAGCTGAACAGGCATTAGAATTAGCCTTAAATAATAAAGAATTAGCTTGGGATTTACAGCCTGGAGAAGGTGCATTTTATGGGCCTAAAATAGAATTTGTGCTTAAAGACTGTATCGGTAGACTCTGGCAATGTGGTACAATTCAAGTTGATTTTTCTATGCCAGGTCGATTGGGAGCGGAATATATTAGCAATGATGGTAGTAAACAAGTACCCGTTATGTTACATCGAGCTATTTTAGGATCATTAGAACGATTTATTGGTATACTTATTGAAGAACACGCAGGAGCTCTGCCAGTTTGGTTATCACCAGTTCAAGTTGTTGTATTGAATATCACCGATGCTCATGCTGAATATGCTCAAAATATAGCAACCAAATTAATAAAATCTGGATTTAAAGCTATAACCGACTTGCGTAATGAAAAAATTGGGTTTAAAATTCGTGACAATACTTTACAAAAAATTCCTTATCTATTGATAATTGGAGGACGTGAAGTGGAAAACCAACAGGTAGCTTTACGATTGCGAAATGGTGAAAACAAAGGCAGTATGTCGTTAGAAACCTT
>DRQV01000086.1 GCA_011371325.1 Thioploca sp. | reverse complement strand
TATCCAATTTACATTTACCTTCTTTATTGCAAGGTGTTTTAACATACTATAATAAGGATGCTATTTTTAATTGGTTAGCACAAGGAATAAATTTGTTAGAATATTTACCTAAACTAACAATTACTAATTTTGAGTTAAACACTTCAGATGGATTGGTTTATGGTGAATTACACATGCAACTAAAACCATTAAAAAATCCGCTATTAGTACTATTTAATCCTAATTCAATGTTAAATATTTTGGAATTACAATTATTAACATATATTCCAAAATCATTATCTACAATATCATTGCCACAAGAATTTTTAACAGAAGATGGTTTAAATTATTATAAAAGTAAGATAAATTTACATGATGGTTTATTACAAATAAATGGACAATACTTGCCATTGACTGTAGTTTTATCACAATTGTTATAATATTAAGGATTAATTGGTATTAGAAACTCTCGCTATGAAAAAATCTTTAACTTATCGTGATGCTGGTGTCAATATAGATAATGGCAACTTACTAGTAGAACGTATTAAACCTATAGTTAATCATACTAAACGGTCAGAAATGTTGTCGGGAATTGGTGGTTTTGGCTCTTTATTTGAAATACCATTAGATCGCTATAAAAAACCAGTTTTGGTATCAGGTACTGACGGAGTTGGTACTAAATTAAAGTTGGCTATTGCACTTGATAAGTATGACACTATCGGAATTGATTTGGTTGCTATGTGTGTTAATGACATTGTAACATTAGGTGCAGAACCATTATTTTTTTTAGATTATTATGCAACTGGTAATCTTGATATAGAAATCGCTTCTCAAGTTATTACTGGAATTGGCAGAGGTTGTGAATTATCTGGAGCAGCATTAGTTGGTGGTGAAACTGCCGAAATGCCGGGTATATACAATAATGATGATTATGATATTGCTGGTTTTTGCGTTGGTATCGTAGAAAAAGATAAAATTATTGATAGCAAATTAGTACAAACTGGAGATGCTTTAATTGGAATTGCATCTAGTGGACCACATTCTAATGGCTATTCATTAATCCGTAAAATTATTGGTTTACAAGATAATATCCTAGATGAAAAATTGGATGATCGTAGTTTGGGAGAAGTACTATTAGAACCAACTCGTATTTATGTTAAGTCATTATTAAATTTAATGCATAAAGTACCAATACATGCTTTGGCTCATATAACCGGTGGAGGATTATCAGAAAATTTACCTAGAGTATTACCAGATAATTTAAATGCCAGTATTGATATAAATAGTTGGTCGCAACCGGCAATTTTTGAATGGTTGCAACAACAAGGCAATATCAGTAATACCGAAATGTATCGTACTTTCAATTGCGGGATTGGCATGGTAGTTTGTGTTGCTCAAGAAAATTTGTCAGAAGCATTACAATGTTTACAAATTACAGGCGAAACCGCTTGGCATATTGGAGAAGTTAATACTTTGCAAAATAGAGATTCACAGGATATATTGATTGTTTAGTGTCAAATTCATCTAAAATAACTATTACATTAAGTATACTTTAAAATAAATCATGACTAACCAACTAAACACAGATGAAATTCTTAGTGTTTTAGCAAAAGCTGATCAATTATATAATGAACAAGATGTGCTTAGAGCTATTGATAATATGGCAATAGATATAAATCAAAAATTACTAGGTAAGCAGCCATTATGTTTACCAGTGATGATTGGTGGTTTGATTCCAGCTGCTCAATTACTAACTCGTCTTAACTTACCATTAGAAATAGATTATATTCATGCATCACGCTATCGAGGAAAAACTTCTGGTAGTGAATTACATTGGATAAAAGAACCTACTGTTAGTTTACAAAATCGTACTGTATTAATCATTGATGATATTTTAGATGAAGGTTTGACTTTGCAAGCAATCGTTAAATATTGTATGAACGCAGGAGCTGAAGAAATTTTTACATCAGTATTAGTAGAAAAACAACTTAATTTTCGACCTGGGTTGCAACAAGCAGATTTTACTGGATTAGTAGTGCCAAATAGATATGTTTTTGGTTATGGTATGGATTATCAAAAACAATTACGTTATGTACCAGGTATTTATGCTGTACATGGTTTATAAAACTGGTATTTTAAATATCCCAATTTATAAGATATATTTTAAACTCTTATACCAAAAATTTATTGGTAATTTAAAAAATGTTATCTGATTTACCGATTTTATTACGTTTAGAAGTAAAAAATTTATGGCGAGATTATCAAGCCAATGCAACTTCTGAGCAGATTGCTAGTTTAGAACAACAAAAGCAAGTTTATATTAGTTTACCCAAAGTATGGGCTTGTAGTCCTTTTATAGCTAAATTTTGTGTTAAAAAACCAGATTTACTACATGATTTAATTGATGATTTATTAATAATCCCTACCAATTATTTAAAAGTTTTAGATGACTTATTGCTTGATGTTAAAGATGAAGTTAAACTAATGCAGACTTTACGCTTATTTCGTCATCGAGAAATGATACGTATTGCCTGGCGGGACATAGCTGGTTGGGCTAGTTTAGAGGAAACATTACAATCATTATCAAATTTAGCAGATGCCTTAATAGATATAGCTTTAAGATGGCTTTATAATAATCTAACTTCTCAGCTTGGAACTCCCAGTAATCCTAATGGTACATCACAGCCTTTAATAGTATTAGCTATGGGAAAACTTGGCGGACAAGAATTAAACTTTTCTTCTGATATTGATCTAATTTTTACTTACCCGGAAGCTGGTGATACTGTCGGAGTTAAACGTCCTCGTTCTAATCAAGAATTTTTTCTCCGTTTAGGTCAAAAACTAATTCATGTATTAAATAGTTTAACTCCTGATGGTTTTGTATTTAGAGTTGATATGCGATTACGACCATTTGGTGATTCTGGCCCTTTGGTTACGAGTTTTTCTGCAATGGAAAATTATTATCAAACTCATGCCAGAGATTGGGAACGTTATGCTTTAGTTAAAGCTAGGACTGCGGCCGGTTATAAACCAGCAGGTAATGCCTTACTAAAAAATTTACGACCTTTTGTTTATCGACGTTATTTAGATTTTAACGCATTTGAGTCTTTGCGTAACATGAAAAATATGATTGATCAAGAAACTAGTCGTAAAGGTTTAAATAATAATATTAAACTAGGACCAGGTGGAATACGTGAAATTGAATTTACTTGTCAAGTATTCCAATTAATACGTGGTGGTCAACAACCGGCTCTACAACAACGCAATCTTTTAGAAACTTTAAAACAATTAGAAAATTTCCAAATTTTACCAAAAGATGCAATTACTCGTTTACGAGAAGCTTATTATTTTTTACGTTTAACTGAAAACCATTTACAAGCTATTGAAGATAGGCAAACTCAAACTTTGCCAGATGATGAGATAAACAAATCTCGATTAGCCTATAGTATGGGATTTTCTGATTGGACTCGATTTTTAGCTCGTTTAATTCATCATCAACAACAAGTACATAGTGAATTTGAACAAGTATTTGCTCCAGAAACATCCACAGAATCTAAACCAGTTACCAATGTCTGGCAAACATTATGGGCTAATGGTTTACATGATGACAAACAAGCTATATTGCTATTAACTCAGGCTGGTTTTAAATCCGCTCAACAAGTATTGAATTTTTTACATCAATTGTTCGATTCATATAGTATTAAAAAATTAAACAAACGTGGCAGAGAAAGGTTAGATACACTAATCCCAATGATAATAATGGTGGCTCAAGAACATAAATCACCAGATGATGCCATTCAAAGAAGTTTAAAACTAATTGAATCAATAACTCAACGGGGAGTTTATTTAGCTTTATTAATAGAACGACCACAAGTTTTAAAACATTTAGTAGGCTTATGTGCCGATAGTGCATGGATTGCTGAACAAATTACTCGTTATCCATTATTGTTAGATGAATTACTAGATTCAAGACGATTATTTTCTCCTCTTAAACCAACAGAATTAGATAATGCCTTGCAAGCTCAATTAGCTCATCAACCAATTGATGATTTAGAAATGCATATGGATACTCTGCGACAATTCAAACGAGCTTATGTATTACATATAGCTACAGCAGAAATTTCTGGCAATTTAACAGTTGACTTAACTAGTGAATATTTATCAGCTATTGCTGACACTTTAATTCGTAAATCCTTAACATTAGCTTATGATTATTTAATTCAAAGACATGGGCAACCAAATTGTACAGAAATACCTGGTCTTTGCATTATTGCTTACGGTAAAGCTGGTAGCATGGAATTAAGTTATGGATCTGATTTAGATATTGTTTTTTTACATTTAGAAAGTAAATTACCAACTGACGGCAATAAACCACTAGATAATCAAGTATTTTTTGTCCGTTTGGCTCAACGTATTATTCACATACTTACTACTAATACTCCAGCTGGGATTCTATATGAAGTTGATTCACGATTACGCCCTAGTGGTGCCTCAGGTATGTTAGTTACTAGTTTTAACGCTTTTGAAACCTATCAAAAACAAAATGCTTGGACTTGGGAACATCAGGCTTTAATTCGTGCCAGGGCAGTTGCTGGTTGTAAACAAAGTATAAAATGGTTTGAAAGAATTCGACGTGAAACTCTTTGTATTAAACGTGAACCTAAAAAATTACAACGTGAAATTAGAAAAATGCGAGAAAAAATGCGTAGTAATTTGGATAAAAGCAAACCAACTAATCCACCATTTAACTCAGGTATATTTGATTTAAAACAAGGACGAGGTGGTATTGTAGACATTGAATTTATTATCCAATATGGCGTTTTGCGTTGGGCAATTGATTATCCAGATTTATTGGAAACTACCAGTATGTTACCACTATTAAAATTATTGGTAAGGCATAAGTTATTTACTGAGTCCATAGGAGATAAATTAAGAGAATCTTTTTGGAATTATCGTGCAGAAATTCATAGTTTAACTATGCAAAACAAACCTGCTATAGTAAATAACAAATTTACTGAATATAGACAACAAGTTATTTCCTGCTGGGAATATATTATGGAATCCAAATAATAGTAGTCTTAATATAACATAAGATTTAATTTTAATTAGATATATACCGTACTCAATTAAATCATATTTAAATTATTGAAATAACATATTTATTTAAAATAATCAAAAAAAAAAGCATTTAATCCTTGACAGATTAGAATTTCTTCTGTAGAATGGCCGTTATAGTTTGAGAGGGATTAAACACTCAAACAATGTTCTTTAACAGTATAAATCGGGTAATTTGTGTGGGTACTTGCGTTATTATATTTTAATAATTCAAATATTCAAACAATATTTTTAAAGTCTTTTTGCAATAGCTTAAAGATTAGCTAGAAAACAATTTGAACTGAAGAGTTTGATCATGGCTCAGATTGAACGCTGGCGGCATGCTTAATACATGCAAGTCGAACGGTAACAGGTTCTTCGGAATGCTGACGAGTGGCGGACGGGTGAGTAAAGCATAGGAATCTGCCCATGTAGTGGGGGATAACTTGGGGAAACTCAAGCTAATACCGCATAATTCCCACGGGATAAAGAGGGCCTCTACTTGTAAGCTCTTGCTATTGGATGAGCCTATGTCGGATTAGTTAGTTGGTGAGGTAATGGCTCACCAAGACAGCGATCCGTAGCTGGTTTGAGAGGATGATCAGCCACACTGGGACTGAGACACGGCCCAGACTCCTACGGGAGGCAGCAGTAGGGAGTATTGGACAATGGGCGCAAGCCTGATCCAGCAATGCCGCGTGTGTGAAGAAGGCCTGCGGGTTGTAAAGCACTTTCAATTGGGAAGAAAGATTTAGAGTTAATATCTCTTAAATATTGACGTTACCAATAGAAGAAGCACCGGCTAACTCTGTGCCAGCAGCCGCGGTAATACAGAGGGTGCGAGCGTTAATCG
>DRQV01000085.1 GCA_011371325.1 Thioploca sp. | reverse complement strand
TACAATTTAAAAATTTTTTAAGTCATTTGAAGATTGCTTATAAAAGTAATCATTATTAATTTACTAATTCTGGGTTTGATTGTTAATTGGCATTGCAATTTGCGTTGCAATAATAAATTGATATTTAATAAATAAAGTAGTTATAACATTAATTAGAGCTTTATTATAGCTACTAAATTATAGCTACTAAAAGTTAGTTTTTTTAAAAATTGAGCTTAGAAAGACCTAGACAAAAATTCTTAAAAATAATAAGCAATGATTTTCATATCCAGCATTTTTTATTGATTAAAATTGTATTTTGCAAAATCATATTAATAAAAACTAATAAAATTAATAGTGTTATTATGGCATATATTTAGCATAATTTATTATTTAAATAGTTTCAGATAGTATTTTTTAATTTTAATCTTATGGTAGTTAATTACAGAATTATTTTAGTTTGAAATTATGAAGAAATTTTTTAAGTTTAACTCAAAAGGAGTAACACAAAATGCGTAAATTATCGAGAGATCCTTTACGAGAAGCAATATTAAAATGTTTAATATTTGGCAGCATAGCTGCAACCATGAATGTTTATGCTGATTGTAATGTCATTTATGGTGTTCACGACGAAGGATTAAACAATTCCCAGTTTGTTACAATTGATCGTAATACATATGCAGTAAGCCCATTGGGTGCTATAAATCCTGGCTATGATATTGAAGGTCTGGATATGAATAAAGCTCATGAGCTATACGGTTCTTCTGGTGATGATCCAGAGGGACATCCGGCCGGACATTTGTATAAAATTAGTACTACTGATGGTTCACCTCAATCCATTGGTGATATTTGTTTTGATGTACAAGGCACAGAAGTATGTGGCACAGAAGTGTCTGCTATTTCTTTTAATCCGGTGACTGACGATTTATGGGGTTGGTCAGAAGAATGTGGATTAATTAATATCGATATAGATAAGCCCGAATATTCTACTTTAAAAATGCCATATTCTACTGATGATCTTAAGGCTTGTTTATCAAATATAAAAAGGCAACGGCAAAAATATACTTCTACTATTGAAGATATTTCATGGGATTCTAATGGTAAAAAAATTTACTATGCTAATGGAAATGAAGTTTACGTTTATACCCCTTTAACTGGTGATCTTGAAGGGCCACTGAGTGGTAGTGGGTTAAGTGGCAATGTTGAAACTGTCGAAATGCTTCCTGATAATGATAAAACATTAATCCTAATCGTAGATGGTTTTCATAAATTATTTAAATTAGACATAGTCAATGATGAAGTTTCACCAATAACTGATAGTAATGTTAAATCATATACAGATATAGAAGGAATTGCCGCTTGTATTGATGGTACTGTTGAAACTATTAGTTGCGATAAAATGGATTCTAATATTTTTGCCAAATTTAATTGGGATGGTATTGGTTATATAGCTGATAGTTCTGCTATAAATAATGATTCCATTACAATTACCGCTGATGAAAATGGTGGAACTTGGTCTGTAACTGATGCAAATATTACTCATGTAATTGTTAATGCTACTGATGCTATTGATATTGACGGTGCATCTAGTGGAACATTTGGTAATAGTAATGGCGTTACTACAGTTGAATTTTGTGGTACTCCAGTAGAGCCACCTATAGTTGTCACCTGTGATGAAATGGGTTCTGATGTTTTTGCTAAGTTTAACTGGAATGGCGAAGGTTATGTAGCTGATGATTCTGCTGATAATAATGATTCTATTGTGATTAGCGGTAATGATACTACTGGAACTTGGACTGCAACCAATGCTGCTATTACTCATGTAATTGTTAATACTACTGATGCTAATAGTGTAAGTAGTACAACAGAAGGTTCATTCAATAATGCTGATGGTATTACTACAGTTGAATTTTGTGGCACTCCAGTTGAAGAATGTACTACTGAAGTAGAAAATAAATGGTTATATGCTACTGATGCCAGCTATGATGCTACTGGTAGTAGAGGACTTGAGATTTATGGTACTGCGATTCATCGAGATGGTGATACCATTACGGTAGCTATCAGTGCTAATATGACTCCTGAAAATCCAGTTTATTATGAAGGAGAAAATACCAATTTCACAGATTATGTATTTGATTTTGGTGGAACTAAATATGCAGTTCATTTTGCACCTGATAATGATTCTGGAGCTAATGCTGGTGTTGGTTTATATGAAGTTACAACATTCAAAGACGTAACTAAGAAAAATTAGGGCTGGTCAAGTTTTAAAGAATATAATCGTGGCAATTTAGGTGACTTACCAATTCATAATAATTACTTCAGTTGGGAAGCAAAACGTAGTGTTCCACAAGAAATTGACTCTGGAACTAAGGTTGCCAATGATAATTATGTCCGTTTGACTGAAGCAGAATTAGCTAATATGGGATTAGATTTTGATAATGGCCTCACTTCAGGAAAAACTGGTACTTACACTATTGGTTTTAGTTTCACTAAAACTGCCGATATGGAAGGTGATTTTGTATCATATGTATTTACCGAATGTATTAATGATGGTATTGCTTTAGTAAATACTTTGCCTGCTGCAATGGATACACAATCTTGTCCAGAGCCAACTCCTGATCCAGAAATATGTGAAGTTGAAGAACCTACTATGGATTGGTCATATACTGTAGATGCTGTTGGTGATGCTGCTGGTAGAAGTGAACTTGAAATTTATAGCACTGCCATTAAACAAGATGGTGATACTATTATAGTTGCCATCAATTCCAACATGACTCCAGAAGACCCACTAATATTTGGTGGTGAAAATGTAAACTTCACTGATTTTGTATTTGATTTTTCTGGTACTAAATATGCGGTTCATTTTGCACCTGATAATGACTCTGGAGCTGACTCTGGTGTAGGTTTATATGAAAATATAACTCTCAAAGATGTAACTAAGAAAAATTATGGTTTTAAAAGTTTCAAAGCATATAATCGTGGTGATTTAGGTGACTTACCAATTCATAATAATTACTTTAGTTGGAAAGCAAAACGTAGTGTTCCACAAGAAATTGATTCTGGAACTAAAATCGCTAATGATAATTTTACTCGTTTGACTGGAGCTGAATTAGCAGCAATGGGACTAAACCTACCAGGACAAAAAGGTCCTAATACTTTTGGTTTCAGTTTCACTAAAACTGCTGATATGCAAGGTGACTTTATAGCATATGTATTTGCTGAGTGCATAAATGATGGTATTGCCATGGTAAAAACTTTACCGGCTACACCTGTTGCTCCAGAATCTTGTCCTTAGCTAGTATTAGAAAATGCTCCTTATGAAATAGAAAGAAGTGATGGTGATGCTTTGGTAACTGGTAATAGAATACAAACTGGTAAAAATGGCGATATTGCAAGAATTATACGTCCTGCAAGTTATCTATAAAACTAAACTAGTAAATATTTTATAAAGTATGGTTTAGATTTATAATTTAATACTTGAACTTTTAACAACGTCGGGATACAATCGTATTCCGGCGTTTTTTCATTTTAAATCCAATAGGAAACAATTCTAATGAATAAAATATCTAGTTTAATAAGTATAATTATCCTATTAATATCAACCATCACTATTGCAGCACCCAATAATGATGATCTTGCTAATGCTACCAACATATCTTCCATTCCAATTAGTTTACAGCAAGATTCAACTGGGGCAACTAATGAAACTAATGAAGCAACTCCAACTTGTTTAAGTAATGAATCAAATCCTAGCGTATGGTTTAAATACACTACCAGTACTTCACAAAATATTGTGTTTGATACTTTTGGTTCTGATTATGATACTACTCTATCCATTTGGAAAAATAACCAACATCCACTGATACCAATAGATTGTAATGATGATCACAGTAATTTAAAACAATCATTAATTAATGCAAAATTGGAAGCTGGAATAACCTATTATATCAATGTAGGTGGCTATAACGGTGCAAATGGTAATTTAGTATTTAATGCCAAACCAGTTAATGTTCTGAACAATGACAACTTAGCTGATGCAATAACCATTACTTTTGATACAACTTACAGTAATACTCAAACCACCAAATCTGCAACTACTGAAACTGGAGAAAGTCCTCCGAGCTGTAATCAAACTGGAGTAACATCCAGTGTTTGGTATAAATATTCACCTTCAGTAAATCAACGAAATGTATTTAATACCAAAGGGTCAGATTATAATACTGTGTTATCAATATGGACCGGAACAAATCATCCACTTACCGAAATAGCATGTAATGATGATAATGGCGGTTTTCAATCTCAAGTTGCAGTGAATATGACTGCTAATAAAATATATTATATTAATGTTGCAACTGGTAAAACTTCTTCTGGAACATTAACTAAAGATACTGGTTTGTTAACTTTAAATATAGATGTACCGCCAGCTAATGATAATCTTGCTAATGCTATTTCAATCTCAGAAACATTTCCATATCTCAATATTCAAAACACTGGTGGTGCTACAACCGAAAAAAATGAGGCAAATCCAAGTTGTGTAGAAAATTCTGATGCTAGTATTTGGTATTTATTCAATCCAAGTTCTGACCATAATAATGTAACATTTTCTATTCCTGATGCTAGTTTTGATGCAGCATTATCAATATGGCAAGGTAACGAATTTCCCCTTACTGAATTAGCCTGTAATGATAATGCAACGACTCCAAGTCAAACAATTGAATCACAAGTTACCATACCATTGAAAGCTAATACTGACTACTATGTTGATATTAATGGAGTTAATGGAGAATCTGGAACTGTAACTTTACAAGTTGAAGCAGGACAAACAGATTTTGCTATTGCCAGTCAACCCCAATCACAAACAATTGGTAGCTGTCAGAATGCTACTTTAACCGTTATTTTGAATAATGCTGAAGGTAAAATTATTGAACCTACAGATGACCCAGTTGGTAATCAATGGGAAACTGGAGTTACTTTACCATTTACTTATCAATGGTATCAAGGTGAAGTTGGCGATGATAGTAATTTGATTGCAGAGATTGAAAACAACCCGGTATTTTCAGTAAAACCTGCTATAACAAGTAATTACTGGGTTCGAGTTATAAATCCAACTGGTTCGATTGATAGTTCTGTTGCTATTGTTACTGTAGATGAAACTATTAATAATGGAGCTGGCTTAGATGTTAATGGTAACCCTATTACTACTAAAGCTAATTTCTGTGGTTCTATCACTGAATCATTACAATCTAAAGTTAATTTAACCTCAATAACTCAACAAGATAATGCAGTAATTAGATTTACCATTAACGTCGATTCCCAACATATTGATAAAACTGCTGATGTATTAATGCTTGGAATATATAAAACCACTGATATAACTCAATATTTTATGCGTAACGGCTCAAGCTGGGAATTATGGAATGGAGATATTGCCAGTTTTGAAGCTGCTCAAACTAATTTCAAATTACCAGAAAACTTTGAAATAATTATATACGATGGTTTATTATCTGGTTTACCAGGCAATTTGGAAGTATATGCTGGTTATAGATTTGAAAACGGTGAGATTTTTTATAATGGTGATAGTATAAAATTAACTGTTGAATAATACTTTCACCAATACAAAAATTTGTGTTTCAGGAAATATGCGTTACTCTATCCTAGAAATAAATACTAAAATACAAATTATCATATATTATAACGTAGAGACAAAGCGTCTCTATGTTTCATGGTAACGAAAATATTATTAGAAAGATAATAGTTGCACAATATCTAATTGTATATTACTCTAAGGTAAATTATTTATTAAGGATATTTTATGGGAAAATCTATACTTTTTCGTGTATTAACAATAATTGCTATCAGTATAATAATTGTAATCTATTTTTCAC
>DRQV01000084.1 GCA_011371325.1 Thioploca sp. | reverse complement strand
TCATGATATTAATTTAGCAATTCGTTATGCCGATAATATTATCCTAATAAATCAGGGTAATATTATTGCTCACGGTTCTCCAAATAATATATTAACTGATAATATGATGAATAATATATTTAAGGTGAATGTAGAAAGAATTACCACAAGTGAAGGTAAGTTAATATTTTATTTCAAATCCAAAAATAATTAAATTAGTACTTGACATTGTTTTATTAAAGAGTATAATCCGTCTCCACTTTAACTTTTTAATTTTAAACACGAGATATTTATGCAAAAGCTACTTGAACAATTACAACTAATTTAATAGATTCTTCTTAATTGGGAGACATCTATTGATTGTCTTCCATAGGAGAAATACATCTCGTGTTTACTAAAGCCTTGGCCGACAATCGTTGGTTGAGGTTTTTTAGTTTTTAAACAAGGATTTATTATGCCTATTAAATTAGTTTTAAATAAAGGTAACGTTCCAGTTAAGATTTATACTGATGCAGTAGAATCTCATGCTTTGGATCAATTGACTAATATCTCAAAATTACCTTTTATTCACAGTCATATTGCAGCTATGCCAGATGTACATATGGGAATTGGTGCAACTATTGGTTCAGTCATTCCAACCAAAGGAGCAATTATTCCTGCTGCAATCGGTGTGGATATTGGATGTTTTATTGGTGAAACTGAAATACCTTTGCTTAATGGTACACGAGTAACACTTAAAAAATTAGCAGAACAAGGGGGTGAACATTGGATATACAGTATTGATAAAGATCAGAAAATTACTGGGGCTAAAGCAACTGCAAAATTAACCCGTAAAAATGCTTCTTTAATGAGAATCGTATTAGACAATGATGCTGAAATTTTATGTACACCTGATCATCAATTTATGTTAAGAGATGGTAAATGGTGTGAAGCAAAAAATTTGCAAATTATGACATCTCTTATGCCATTTTATAATAATGTTGAAGAAATTCATACTGCAAAACAAGCAGTTCAGCCTAAACCTCCAGATAAAAATTTGAATTTAGGCAAGTTGATACATAGCTATAATCATAAAGTTAAATCTGTTGAATTTATTGAGCAGAAAGCGGATGTTTACTGTTTAACAGTACCTGAGTATGGAAATTTTGCCTTATCAGCTGGAGTTTTTGTACATAATTGTGGAATGAACGCTACCCGGTTATCGATAAAAGCTAAGGATTTACCAGATAGTCTTAAAAAGGTTCGTTTAGCAATTGAGGAAGCAGTTCCAGTTGGATTTGCTATGCACAAGTCTATTAAGGCTAAAAATTCTACTATCATAACTCTTAACAAAATATTAGAAGAGCAGATTTTACCTAAACATCCAACCATCATTAAGATGATGAAAAATATCCATCGGACTTGGACTCAACAGTTAGGTAGTTTAGGTGGTGGTAATCATTTTATTGAAATTTGTTTAGACGAAAATCAAGATGTATGGATAATGTTGCACTCTGGTAGTCGTGGAATTGGTAATGTTATGGGTCGATATTTTATTGGTTTGGCTAAGAAAGATATGGAACAACATATCGCTCAATTGCCACACAAAGATTTAGCTTATTTCACAGAAGGAACTAAATATTTTACTGACTATGTAGAAGCTGTACATTGGGCTCAAGAATATGCTCTGTTCAATCGCAAAGAAATGATGAACTTGATTCTTGAATCATTGCGTAAGGTGTTAAAATCATTTAATATTACTAAAGAAACAATAAATTGCCATCATAACTATGTGGCTGTGGAAGAACATTTTGGAGAGCAGGTTTTTCTAACTCGGAAAGGTGCAATTAGAGCTGGATTAGGTGAGTTAGGTATTATTCCTGGCAGTATGGGAACTAAATCTTATATTGTTAGAGGTAAAGGTAACCCTGATTCTTTTTGTTCTTGCTCACATGGTGCTGGTAGAAAAATGAGCCGTGCTGCTGCTAAAAAGAAATTCTCTCATAGAGATATGGAGATTCAAACCCAAGGAGTGGAATGCCGCAAAGATAAAGATGTGGTGGATGAAATTCCTGGAGCTTATAAATCTATTGATGAAGTTATGCAGAATCAAAATGATTTAGTGGAAGCAGTGCATACTTTAAAACAAGTCGTATGTGTAAAAGGTTAATATGCTTAAGATACGAAATTCTATAGCCAGAATGCCAGTTTTACGTAAAGGCGGAGTTCATATTCAACTTAAATCTAGCCAGCGAGCTAAAGTTAAAAAGGATATTAAAAAAGCCTTAACCGAATGGCAAAATGGAAAACGATATACCGATATCATTCATTTTTAAATTAATTTGAAACGGAGTTTCTAAAGCGTTCCCAAATAAGATTTGGGAACGATAAAAAACTATATTTTAAAACCACCAATGCGTATTAATTTTTAAATCTTGTTCAACTCACCTCAATCATCCCATGCCAAGCTCCTAATTTTACATTAGCAACCTGCCCAGCATAAATCAAAGCACAACCATCAGGAACTCGTTCATCAAGCACCAATGGGAAACTTATACCATTTATTTGCACTTGCTCCGAACTATTAAACTGTTTTATAACTGTAGGATTAACATGCAAACCAACCACATTAGCATCAAGCGTATCTTGTAGAGAAGTAGCCCGACGTACCAGAGTATCTCCAGAATAAATCGGCATTTCGGTAATACGTTGTAAACCATTAATAGTCATATTTTCCAAACTAGTAGGAACTTGCCAACTAGCAGAATTATTAGGTTTTTTATCCCCAACTATAGCTTTCAATTCATCTCTAATTTCATCAGAAGAAACATAATCAAATCCAGTTAGGTCAAATAGATTACCTAAAACTCGCAATATTTTCCAAGCTGGCCGAGTGCTTCCAGTAGGATTAACCACACCACCAAAGCTTTGCCACAAACCTTCTGCATTTACATAAGTACCACTGGTCTCAGTAAATAAAGAAATTGGCAAAATAACATCAGCATAATTTTCTATCGTATCAGTCTTATAAGCTGTCAATGACACGACAAAATCAGCCTGTTCTAAACTTGCTAAAGAACCTGTACAACTATCCAATTCTGGTTCTAATCCCAGCAATATATAAGATTTCAAATTTTGTGTCAACATCGCATTAGCATCTAAACCAACTTCACTAATAGCTTCTCCACCAGCTTGACGATGTGGTACAACCCCAGCCAACCATGCTCCAACAGTATTATTAGCTTCTGGCAAATAGCCCAATCTAGCTCCTGTCAACTTAGCAATAGTAGCCGCTAAAGCTCGAATGGTAGCAAATTGTGGATGTGAAGTAGCTAAATTGCCTAACAATACTGTCCGTTTTTCCCCTGTTTGTAAAGCTTCAGCAATTGCTTGTTGTTCAATATTAAATGTAGTATTAGCCAATAAATTCTGCATATCAGTAGGAATCAAACCATTACCTAACAAAGCTTTTGCGATCCCTGCTAAATTTTCCACCCAAGCATTTGGAGCTACAATCATTTTAGCTGCAACTGGGAAGTTAAACTCATAATCAATCGGATTAAAAACGGCTATTTTAGCTCCTGCTTTCCGTAATCGATGATTGAGAATTGGCTGTTCTTTCCGCAGATGTGTGCCAATTAATAAAGCCGCATCACAAGTTTCTAAATCAGTAATTACCTGACCCAAATAAGGAAATAATGGGGCTTGTTGTTGATCGCTAAAATCAACTTGACGTAATCTATGGTCAATATTATTGCTACCAATACCACGCATCAATTTTTGCAATAGAAATAATTCTTCAATTGTAGCAGTAGGTGAAGCTAACGCGCCTATAGATTTGCTATCAAATTTTTTAAGATTATCAACTGTATAAGCTAACGCAGTATCCCAATGAACCTTTTGCCAAGTTCCATTTTTTTTAATCATTGGACTGGTCACACGATCATCAGCAACTAAACCTTCATAGCTAAATCGATCTCGATCTGAAATCCAAATTTCATTAATTGCTTCATTTTCTCTTGGTACTACTCGTAGAACTTGATTCCGCCGAGTATGCACCGCAATATTAGAACCTACGGAATCATGTGGAGCGATAGTATTATGTTGTTGCATTTCCCAAGCTCGAGCTGAGAAACGGAATGGTTTGGAAGTCAAAGCTCCAACTGGACAGATGTCGATCATATTACCAGATAATTCTGAAGTAATATTTTTCTCTACATAAGTTCCAATTTTCATATGTTCACCACGGCCAGGCTCTCCCATTTCTGGAATCCCACTGATCTCCTTACTAAACCGCACACAGCGAGTACAATGAATACAACGAGTCATTTCTGTTGCAATCAATGGCCCTAAATTCTTACTAATAACAACCCGTTTACTTTCTTGGTAGTTAGAAACATCGTTACCGTAACCAACTGCAATATCCTGTAATTCACACTCACCACCTTGATCACAAATTGGACAATCTAAAGGATGATTAATCAACAGGAATTCCATAACCGCTTTTTGAGCAGCGAGTGCTTTAGTTGAGCGAGTGAAGACCTTCATGCCATCCATTACAGGAGTAGCACAAGCGGGCATAGGTTTAGGGGCTTTTTCTACTTCAACCAAGCACATCCGACAACTGGCTACTATTGAAAGTTTCTTATGATAACAAAAGCGTGGAACATCAATTCCATTAGCTTCTGTAACTTCAATTAGCTTCTGACCGGCTTGAGCTTGATAGGATTTGCCATCTATTTCAATCGTTAGCATTATTTTTTAATATGGTGAATACCATCTCTCGAAGTGAAAAGAATGACAGTTCTAAAACTGCCGAACTCATAAATATGGATGACACATACTGTATCAAAAATCGTTTAATTATAAAGCAACAGTTAAAAATTAGCAAATATGGTAAAATCGCAATAATTTTAGTTGTCTAATGTTAATAAGAGATAAGGCATGCCTTGTTTCTGCAATTTAGACTCTAAAAATTAATAAGATTTAACTGAAAAGCACCATAATTTATTGTTGAATTTTATTAAGAATTAAACCATTCATAGTTAAGAATTGCCATACTTTATCTTGAATTTTCCAAAATATTCATATATTATTGTACCTTTAAAGTTGAGAAAATAAACTGAATAAACTTTAATGACTTGATTTTTCTTCAGTTCGACTTGCATATGGCAATAATATGAGAATAATCCAATATTTATTAGTAATTTCCCTAATAGGTTGTGTTGGTAATATGACTAGACCATCTCAAAGTTTAGTTTGGGCTGATGATGGTTCTGAAATAGCTATTATTATTCCGCATCCAGAGAAAGATTTACATAAAATTGTAGTACAAGATTTAACTACTAATACACGACATGATATTACAGGATGGCGGGATTATAAAAGTGGGCAGTTTTTTTATATGAAACAAGCTGGTTACTTTATAGTTGAATCATTGATAGGAGATGGAGCAAGACGATTTGATAAAATCGATGAGAATGGTAATGAAATTCTTATTATTGAGACTCCAAATGATGAAAATAGACCTTGTGATAATAATCAAATTCGTCATGTTGTTATTCCATCACCTGATGGATTACAATTAGCTAATATTTACAGCCCAGAATGTGGTGTTGTTACAATAGAATTTTTATATGCGAATAATTTAAATGTATTTGATACTCAAACAATGACTATTGATGAGCCAATGCGAGCTAAATGGCATTCGGATAATTATATTATATTAGTAAATTTTGATAATAGTAAGGCTTGGAAAGTTAAACCAATAGAATTACCATCACCAATTTTACCACCTAAGTGTTTTTTTCCAGTGACTACTAGCAGTGATATATCATTGGATGGAGAACAAATTGTACTTGATGGAGATAAATTAATAACTAAATCAGCAGATACAAAATTTGGCTGCCAATAAAGGATAAATATGGCTGGACATAGTAAATGGGCAAATATCCAACATCGTAAAGGTGCTCAGGATGCTAAACGTGGTAAATTATTTACCAAGTTAATTCGGGAAATAACTGTTGCCGCTCGCTTGGGTGGTGGTGATGCAGATTCTAATCCTCGTTTACGGGCTGCTATCGATAAAGCTTTAGGCAATAATATGACTAAAGATACTATAGCGAGAGCGGTTAAGCGTGGTTCTGGGGCCCAAGATAATGATAATTATGAAGAGATTCGTTATGAAGGTTATGGCTCAGGTGGAATTGCGGTAATAGTTGATTGTATGACTGATAATCGTAAACGCACTGTATCCGAAGTACGCCATGTGTTTAATAAATGTGGAGGTAATTTAGGTACTGATGGATCGGTTGCTTATCTATTTAATAAAGTGGGATTATTAAGTTTTAGTGCTGATACTGATGAAGAACAGCTCATGGAAATAGTTTTAGATGCTGGAGCTCAAGATGTAATCCAAAATGATGATGGTTCGTTTGATGTAATTACTTCTCCTGATGATGATTTTTATACTGTTAAGAAAGCGGTAGAGAAAGCTGCTTTAACACCAACTCAAGCAGAAATTACTTTACGAGCTTCGATTAGTTCTACATTGGATTTAGATGGAGCTCAAAAAATGTTGCGATTAATCGATATGTTGGAAGATTTAGATGATGTGCAACAAGTTTATTCCAATGCGGATATTAGTGATGAGATAATGAGACAATGTTAACCTATATAGTAAATTAGAAATTACCTAAATAGAATAATTTTCAGATATAAAATCAATGCCATTAAGTTAAGAGCAATCGGATTATTCCTACATGGTGATTTGTGGGAGTAATCCCTGTTAACTCATGGCATTATTTAACGTTGAATCTGTGATTAAAATAGCTTATAATTTTAAACCGATTAATCTACACCCAAGTATAAAATATTATACTCTTTACCATTACCATCAATAACTAGATAATCAGAATATTTATCGCCGTTTATATCATTTTGCAACAGCACTGTTAATGCACCAGGCAGAGGCAATAAAGGAGTATTACCTTCAAAGGTATAGAGGTGTTGTCCTTTATGTTCAATAGTAATAATGCCAGCATTACTAATGTTTAATGAATTATTTTTTAATGTTATACCAATAGTAACTCTATCAGGAATCGTTGCATTAGCTATTGATTGAGCTTCAATTCCGCCAAAATTTAATAATTTAAACTCTCTGGATGCTCCATTGGCCAACTGTTCAGTAACTAAATAATCTGAAAAACCATCGCCATTAATATCATCAGTTGTACTCACAGATAAAGATTTATTTGGTAAAGCAGGTAAACTACCTTTAAATTTATAACTATAAACCTTGCCTTCAAATTGAATAGTAAAACTACCATCATTATTAATTTGTAATATACTGTTACCTAAGTAATCTCTTAAGTTAGTAACACTTGGCACAGATGGATCAACTGGTGGAGTAGAAGGTGGATCACTTATAGTAGGTTTGGTTATAGTTGGCTCATTATCCGTAATAGTAGATTTGGTTATAGGTTTATCATTTTTAACAGTAATTTCACAAGCATTAGGATCTCCAATTAATGTTACTTCATTAGTGGATATTAAGTTACGTTCCTTATCATGTAATTCAACTATATAACTAGTTGTAACTGATGTATCAGCTTTAGCAACACCTGGCCACCAAGCTTTAATTTTAAATTGATTACTCACACTAGTAATGGTTTGCCATTTTTGACTACAACTACCACAAGTTATACATTTATCTGTGACATCGGCAGAACTTGCCCAACTAGTTTTTAGATATGCTAAACTACCTTCTGGAATCGTCACCTTGCCAGTAACTTCTATCCATTGTGGTTCAGTTAAACAAATTCCTTTTTGATTGCTGTCAAATCCATCAAAAGTAACCTTTTCATTAAGTATAGGAGCAGAAAGTTGACAATTTAATGGCCAAACTAAAGCTTCTACATCAGTATAAGAAGTTGAAGTGGTAAAAGAACGTTGATAAATAACATTACAATTTTCTGGGTTATAAACATAAGCTGTATTACCCGTATGATTATTAATAGAAAACAATAACATACCATCTGCTAGAGTTTCTAAAGCTTCAACTTGTTTACCTGGGAAATTACTACATTTCAGTTCAAAACCAGTTTCACAACTCCATTGCCAAAGATTCCTTCCTTCACTAGCATACAAAATTGAACCATTGCTACTCCAAGCCAATCCTTCAATACCACTTTCTCCTTGTTGATTGAATAAGCCTGGTGGCATTGGATAAATTAATTGGCTATTTCCAGTTTTTTGATCAATTAAAATAAGACCCGGTTCTTGTACACCATCTTTTGAACCTCCATTAGACCATCCCCATAGAGTACCATCAGAATGGAAGGTTAATGCTACCAATTCACTAAAACCAGTATCACCGATTGGCTCAATATCACCATTATTAGGATTGATCTTATATAACCATCCATCAGAAGCTAAAGAATAATCCCAACCAGTTACTCCATATAGTAAGTTAGAGATTGGATCAATTGCCATTCCTTCCATATCTAAGCCATAATATAAAGGGCCAATCTCGGTAGAAATATATCCGGCTGGATCGATTGATATTAATTGTGAATCAGCAAAATTTTTATCATTAACCGCAAATATTCGACAAGAGTTAGTTGACACCTGTTTAAAAGAACTATCTTCTTGTACTTCAATTCTAGCAGTATAAGTGTTAGAATTTGAAGCATCATTTTTATCAATTACAGTATAAGAAAAATTATCATAACCTTTAAACTCAGGATTGGAAAAATAAAATAAAACATCCTTAGCTTGTTTGATATTGCTATTAGCACTACCATGTATCACTAATATTTGAGTCTTTTTATCATAATTAGCTGAAATATCAATAGTTAATAACATTTTGCTTCTTACCACTGCTATATGATCGGCATAAATAAACTGTGGCAATTCTTCCATAATAGATACTTGTTGCTTACTGATTTCGATCTCAATTATGAAAGTATATTTATCATCTATTTTGTAAGAGAAACTATCTTTGCCACTATAATCTGGTTCAGAAATATAAGTCAAAGTACCATTATTATTATTGACAATATTACCATGATTTGGATTATTAATTGCTAAAGCTTGCTCACTTGGTTTATAATCACCAGCGATTGTAATCAATAATGGTTCACCTGATTTAGTTGTATAGGTAGTTGGAATAATTGGCTCTGGCTCTAATTCAGGCTCTGATATAGGAATTACTTCTGACACAGAAAAATTGTTAGGTGTATTATCACTAGGTCTCTTAATAAATAATTTTACTGTCCTTAAGTTACCGTCGTCATCTATATAAGTGAAATAATCTTCACCATAAAAACCAGGATTAGGAGTATAAACCAATTCTCCATTTACTAACGTAACATTACCGTTTTTAGGATAAATATTTAGAGATAAAGTTCTAACTTGAGCAATCTGAATTTCATCAGCTAAGGGAACAATATCAGTATCTTCATATAAAAGATCGTTAATGAAGTCATCTGCTACTAAATCTTCTTCTTCATAATAACAATAACCATCTTCACCACAGACTAATATACCATCTGCATAAGAATTAATTGAAATTATAAATATAGTTATTAATGTTATAAAAGTAAACCTGTTCATAAGAACACTCCTAAAATTCAAATTTGTTTAAAGTATAGAAGAACATTCTTCAAACTTTCATAAAATGCTAAAATTAATTTTAACAAGTATCAATATTATACTTGCATTTGTAATTGGATATAACTTTATACAACTATTACTACAATTAAATTCTGTACCTTTGGCTTATAATTATACTGGTCATTTTAATATAGCTGATGAGTCACAATTATCAACATCAGAACTTGATACAACAAATTTGGTTAATGCCTATTTGTTTGGGAACTCTAGTGTTTCAACAACTCACATTGCAACGCAAATTACAAATATTCCCCCAGATACTAAACTTAATTTAAAATTACAAGGCATTTACCATGGTTCTACTTCTTATGCAGCTATCATGGCTAATAATAGCAACACATTTTATCGAATTGGAGACTCATTGCCAGGTGGTGCTAAATTACACTCAATTTTTCCT
>DRQV01000083.1 GCA_011371325.1 Thioploca sp. | reverse complement strand
TACGATTAAGAAAGATTCCGGCTATGCTGATACAAAATAAAATAGCTCCTAAAATAAGAAAATCAGCTAATTCTGGCATATATTATTCCTTTGGTTCAGATGACATATTAACAATTTTTACATAATCTTCACGATTTACAACAACTTGCCGTTCTGGTTTTTGATATTTAGCTCTGTTATGAGGACGCATAGTTAAAGCAATAGCGGCAATCATGGCGACTAATAATAATGCAGCAGCTATTTCAAATGGATAAATATAATCAGTATACATTACCATTCCTAATGCCACAGTATTAGCTATTCCAGTTGCTTCTGGAGGAGGAATACTTTGCCAAGCTCCAACTACAAACACCATTTCTAATAAAATTAAAGCTCCAACTCCACCTGCTACTGGTAAATTATGGACAAATCCTTCTCGTAATTGAGAAAAATTTATTTCTAACATCATTACTACAAATAAGAATAGTACCATGACTGCACCAACATAAACTAATACCAATGCAATAGCAAGAAATTCAGCTTGTAATAATAGCCAAATTGCTGCTGAAGAAAAAAATGCTAATACTAAAAATAAAGCTGCATGAACAGGATTTTTAACTGTAACTACTCGTACAGATGCAAATATTAATATGAGAGAAAATAAGTAAAAAGTAAATTTTATCATATAGTTGATCCAAAAAGTTAAATTTCATTCATAAAAACTATAGTTATTATAAATTGCTTGAATGTAAAATGTAATTCGTTTATTACATTCTACATGAAATATATATAGTTTTAAAAAATGGATATGATATTTGAATTTAAAAGCTGTTATAGCATGAAATTTATACAATTGATGCTAACAAAACTTATATAGAATATAAGTTTCACTAACTTTTACCTATGCAGCAAGCACTTTGTGCAATCTATCCATAGATTTTTCTAAATTTTCCATGCTAGTTGCAAAAGAAATTCTTACATAACCATCAGCTCCAAAAGCTGAACCTGGAACTAGTGCAACTCCTGCTTTTTCAATTAATAACTCACTGAATTCAATATCAGTTTTAATTCCCATCCGATCCATCACTGCTTGCATACTAGGGAAGATATAAAAAGTACCATGGGAAGGTTTACATTTTACCCCTTCAATTTTTAGCAATGAATCCAACACGAAATCATGACGTTGTTTAAAAGTTTTAACCATATCTGCAACAAATGTTTGGTCGCCAGTTAAAGCTGCTAAGGAAGCATGTTGGGAAATTGATGTTGGATTAGAAGTGCTTTGAGACTGAATTGTCTTCATTTTTTGAATTAATTTTTCAGGCCCAGCAGCATAACCAATTCTCCAACCAGTCATCGAATAAGCTTTAGAAACTCCATTTAAAACCATAGTTTGGTCATATAAGCCTGGACATATATTTAAAATATTCTTAAATGGAGTACCTTCCCATAAAATATGTTCATACATATCATCGGTTGCTATTATAATTTGTGGGTTCTTCAATAATACAGCACCCAAGCCAGCTAATTCATCTGGAGTATAATGTACTCCGGTCGGATTAGATGGACTATTGATTACGAATAATCTAGTTTTATCAGTAATTGCAGCTTCCAACTGAGCTGGAGTTATTTTAAAGTTTTGCTCTATTCCAGCCTGGACAATCACTGGTATACCACCAGCTAACATAGACATATCAGGATAAGAAACCCAGTAAGGTGCTGGAATAATAACTTCATCACCAGAATTTAATAATGCTTGAGCTAAATTATAAAAACTTTGTTTACCACCACACGATACCAGTATTTGTTTTAAATTATAAGTAAACTGATTATCTTTGGCAAATTTATCAATAATTGCTTGTTTTAATGTAACAATTCCATCAACTGGAGTATATTTGGTGAAGCCTTTGTTGATAGCTTCTATCCCAGCATCTTTGATATGTTGTGGAGTATCAAAATCGGGTTCTCCAGCACCTAAACCGATTATGTCATGTCCAGCAGCTCGCATTTCAGCGGCTCTAGCTGTCACAGCTAAAGTTGGAGAAGGTTTAATCGCTTGAACACGTTGGGCAATCTGTAAAGTCACAATTATGGTTTCCTAAAAATGATTGAACTTTCGTTCTCAATTAGATAATATGTTAGAATTAATATTAACTTATTTGAATATTAAGTCAAATTATGAAGTGAAATTCATTAGGTTTATTCAGCTAAAATTGTTAATTATGAATTTTGCCAGCAGCTATTGCAGCACCAATAATCCCAGCTTGATTTAACATTTGAGCTGGAACAATATCGGCCTTGGTTTTTAATAAATGTAAAAATTGATCATGTTTTCTACTTATACCACCACCTATGATAAATAAATCTGGCCAAAACAAAGCTTCCATCCGAGCTAAAAATTCATTCACTCGCCATGCCCATGATTTCCATTTTAAGCCTTCTTCAGTACGATTACGAGATGATGCACGTTGTTCTGCTTCTTTACAACGGATTTCTAAACGACCAAATTCAGTGTTGGGTATTAGTTGACCATTTACAAAAATAGCACTACCAATTCCAGTACCAAATGTGTGCATGATAACTACGCCTTTATTATCTTTCCCAGCTCCAAATTCCATTTCAGCAATTCCGGCAGCATCTGCATCATTTAATAATAAGGTTTTGCAACCAGTTTTAGAATGAATTAATTCTTCTCCATTAACTCCAATCCAAGAATTATCAATATTAGCAGCAGTTTTAATGATACCTTGTTTGATAACGGCTGGAAAAGTACAGCCAACTGGGCCATTCCAATCGAAATGTTGTATCAGTTTTTGTATTACTTTTGCTACTGCATCCGGGGTAGATATTTCTGGAGTAACAATACGATGTCGTTCTGCAATAAGTTTAGCAGTTGTAATATTAACCGGAGCAGCTTTAATACCAGAACCACCAATATCAATTCCTAAAATTTCCATTATTATCTCCAATAACTCAATTAAATTCAAAATATAAAACCCACTATATCATAGCAGGTGTATGTATAAAGTTATATTTATAAACAGATTATTAAAGTTGGTTTCAAATAAGAAACTGTATATGCTTAACTTTATTGTATAATATATAAATTACTCATTAATCCATTATCTAATCGGAGAAAATAATAATGACCCTTAACGAAAAATGGCAAGAACAAATTATTACTTGGGAATATGATTCTTCGGCAAACCCTAAAATTGCTGATATTCCTATTCAAGCTTTTCCAGCTCAATTACATGAGGAAGGTATAACACGTATCATAGAATTAAATTTGTCTGAAACTATTGGCACAACTTATCCAGCTACAACTCCAAATTTATTGGCAAATTATATACGCATCCAAAAAAATGAGACTATTAAATCGGCTGTTAATTCAACTTCAGAAGTGTTCTTTGTAATGCGTGGAGCTGGACATAGCAAAACTGAACAGGGTATTCTGGAATGGAAACAAGGTGATGCCTTTACTTTACCAACAAATTCGGGATTGGAGCATTACGCTGATGAAGATACCGCAATCTGTTGGGTTCATGATTCACCAATGTTAAATTATATCAAAGTGGTTCCAACAGAACCTTGTTTTAAACCGGCTTTTTACCCTAAAGAATATCTCGATGGAAAAATTGCTAAAATTAGAGAGGCTGGTATTAGAGAAAATCGTAATCGTAATGGAGTAATTTTAGGTAATCCAGCTAGTAAAAAAACTCGCACTATGACCCATAGCATGTGGTCTTTATATAATTTATTACCTGCTGGAGCTGTTCAAAAACCTCATCGGCATAATTCTGCTGCAATTGATTTAGCGGTATATGCCAAACCCAATGTATACACAATGATTGGTAAAGAAATTGATTCTAAAGGCAATATTATTAATCCAATTAAAGCTGTGTGGAAATCCAATACTATCTTTGTAACTCCTCCTGGTTGGTGGCACGCTCATTATAATGAATCTGATGAAGATGCTTATGTTTTCCCAATCCAAGATGCAGGTATGCAAATTTACATGCGTACTTTAGATATTCAATTTGTAAAAGCTAATTAGCTTACATTTGAATTCCAATAATATGTTAAAATGATAACCCTTAAAATAAATTTAATACTATCCTTAAAATAATAATTTTAACACATACCAGCAATCTGGAAACTATAAATCTAATTATGATAAAATTCCTTAGTCGATCTGTTTGAAAATAAAAAATGAAACGTACTGATTTAAAAAGTATTTTAATTATTGGGGCCGGACCAATTATAATTGGTCAAGCCTGTGAATTTGACTATTCTGGAGCTCAAGCTTGTAAAGCATTAAAAGAAGAAGGTTATCGGATTATTTTAGTCAACTCCAATCCAGCGACTATTATGACTGATCCAGAAATGGCAGATGCAACTTATATTGAGCCAATTCAATGGCAGACAGTTGCTAAAATTATTGAACGAGAACAACCAGATGCCTTATTACCAACTATGGGTGGTCAAACAGGATTAAACTGTGCATTGGATTTAGAACGAGAAGGAATATTGGCTAAATTTAATGTGGAAATGATAGGAGCTACTAGCAAAGCAATTGAAAAAGCCGAAAATAGAGAAAAATTTCAAATAGCTATGCAGAATATTGGCTTGCAAATGCCAAATTCTTATATTGCCCATAATATGGAAGAAGCATTTGATGCACAAAGCAAAATAGGTTTTCCAATTATTGTACGACCATCTTTCACTATGGGTGGTAGTGGAGGCGGAATTGCCTATAATCGCAAAGAATTTTCTAATATTTGTGAACGAGGTTTCGATTTATCACCCACTAATGAATTATTGATTGAAGAATCTGTTATTGGTTGGAAAGAATATGAAATGGAAGTAGTGCGAGACCATAAAGATAACTGTATTATCGTTTGCTCTATCGAAAACTTTGATCCAATGGGAATTCATACAGGTGATTCTATTACAGTAGCTCCAATTCAAACTTTAACTGATAAGGAATATCAGATCATGCGTAATGCTTCGATAGCGGTGTTGCGTGAGATTGGAGTTGATACTGGTGGTTCTAATGTTCAATTTGCGGTTAATCCAAAAAATGGTAAATTAATTATCATTGAGATGAATCCACGAGTATCTCGTTCTTCAGCATTAGCTTCTAAAGCAACTGGATTTCCAATTGCTAAAGTTGCTGCTAAACTGGCTGTTGGTTATACTTTAGATGAGTTGGATAATGAAATTACTGGTGGTGTCACTTCAGCCTCATTTGAACCAACAATCGATTATGTAGTAACCAAAGTTCCCCGTTTTACCTTTGAAAAATTTCCCCAAACTGAACCTATTTTAACTACCCAAATGAAATCAGTGGGTGAAGTAATGGCTATTGGGCGAACTTTTCAGGAATCTCTACAAAAGGCATTGCGAGGTTTGGAAACCGGAGTTTATGGTTTAGATGAGCTAGTGATTGATAGAGATAAAAACTTACAGTTGAAATTACAAACTCCCGGCCCAGAACGACTATGGTATATTGCTGAAGCATTTCGTAATGGTTGGTCATTGGATGATGTATATGATTTAACCTCCATTGACAAGTGGTTTTTAATTCAACTAATTGATTTAGTTGCTGAAGAATCTAATATTGGTCGTTTGGAAAACATGACTGCGGAAAGAATG
>DRQV01000082.1 GCA_011371325.1 Thioploca sp. | reverse complement strand
TTAACTATTTGAATATTAATTATAATGATTAAAAATTCAAAGATTATACTATCCAGTAAATTATAAAGTGCCGTATATGTAAAGATATAATATTTCTAGTTGTAGTAACTTGACTTCGTTTATAACCTGTAGTCTAATAATATTTTCCTCCAAAGCATGATAACAGCAATCTATTAAATATATGTTTAAACCCCTATCTATTTTTATCGGACTACGTTATACCCGTGCTAAACGCCGTAATCATTTTATCTCTTTCATATCACTTTCATCCATGCTAGGTATTGCTTTGGGAGTGACAGCATTAATCACCGTATTATCCGTAATGAATGGTTTTGAGAAAGAACTACGCCATCGGATGTTAGGGATGTCAGCTCACGTAGTAGTTAATGCTATAGAAGATCATTGGAGTGACTGGCAACAATTAGCTAAAAAATTAGCTCAAAAACCTCATGTAACTGGAATTGCACCATTTATCCAAGGTCAGGCCATGATAACTTATAATAAAAATGTTGAAGGTACTTTCTTACAAGGTATTTCTCCACAATATGAACCACAGGTATCTAAAGTTAAGGATAAAATTGTTATTGGTGACCTAGATAATTTACAAGCAGGTAAGTTTAATTTAGTATTAGGCAGTGAATTAGCTCGTAAACTTGGAGTTGGAATTGGAGACAAATTAACTCTAGTTGTACCACAAACTTCGGTAACATTAGTTGGCCTACTACCACGTATGAAACGGTTTACTGTGGGTGGAATTTTCAACGTTGGAATGCACGAATTTGATAGTGGTTTAGTATTACTTAACCTCGAAGATGCTGCCAAACTATTGCGTATGCCAGCTGGTAGCATTAATGGCCTCAATATTAAATTAGATGATATGTTTATTGCTACACTATTTAATTCTAAACTACAACAAGAATTACCGTTTGGATATTATAGTTACGATTGGACTTATCGACATAAAAACTTTTTTGAAGCTATAAAAATGGAAAAAAGTGTTATGTTTATAATTTTAACCTTAATTGTGGCAGTAGCAGCTTTTAATATTGTATCTACTTTAATTATGGTAGTTACTGATAAACAAGCAGATATTGCTATTTTACGAACTTTAGGAGCTACTCCAAAAACTGTGATGATGATTTTTATGGTACAGGGAATTTTAATAGGATTGCTTGGAACTATATTAGGATTGGGAGGTGGAATCAGTTTAGCTTTAAATATTGAAACATTGGTACCAGCTATCGAACATTTTTTTAATGTAGATTTTATATCCTCAGAAATTTATTATATCAGTGACTTACCTTCAGATTTACGTTGGATGGACGTTTATAAAATAACCGGTTTTTCATTAATAATAAGCCTATTAGCTACTATTTATCCAGCTTGGCAAGCCTCACGTACCCAACCAGCTGAGGCTCTACGTTATGAATGATATAGTGTTAGATTGTAAGAACATAAGTAAAAGTTTTAAAGAAGCTGACCTTGAAGTTGATGTACTCCAACGAATAAATTTAACTATCTGTAAAGGTGAGCAAATAGCTATTATTGGCAGTTCTGGAGCTGGTAAAAGTACTTTATTACATTTATTAGGCGGTTTAGAAACTCCCACTACTGGAGAAGTATGGGTAGCTGGTAAACAAATTAGCAATTTAAATCAAGCTCAAAGAGGATTATGGCGTAATTTACATTTAGGTTTTGTATACCAATTTCATCATTTACTGGCCGAATTTACTGCTTTGGAAAACGTCTGTATGCCATTATTAATTAGAGGCTTATCAGTTGCAGAAGCCCAAGATAAAGCTGTCACAATTCTCAGTCAAATAGGTTTAGAAAAACGGCTGAAACATAAACCTGGTGAATTATCAGGTGGGGAACGCCAACGAACAGCAGTAGCACGAGCATTAGTTACCGAACCAAGTTGCGTATTAGCTGATGAACCAACTGGAAATTTAGACCAGCATACTGCTGAACAAGTATATGAACGTATTTTAGAATTAAATAATGTAATTGGAACTAGTTTAATCTTAGTTACTCATGCTCCAAATTTAGCTAAACGGATGGATAGAACTTTAACTTTAGTCGATGGAAGATTGGTTAATTCTTAATTAAAAAACCTTATAATTTACCAAAGAAATACATTTACTTACATAGAGAACATAATGGAAAGAGAATTTATTGCCTGGGATGATGAGTTGAGTGTTGAAATTCAAGAAATTGATGAACAACATAAAGTTTTGGTTAATTTAATTAATCGACTTTTTAATGAGGCATTAGTAAAACATAATGTTGCTGTTGCTAATGAAATATTGGCTGAATTAATACAATATACGATAATACATTTTTCGGTTGAGGAAAGTTTATTTAGGATTTTCGATTATCCTGATTATGAAAAACATAAAGCTCAACATGAACTATTAAAAAAACAGGTTGTAGAACTTAAAAACCGAATTGAACAAGGTGAAGAAATAACCATTGAGTTAATTTCTTTTTTAAGGTCTTGGTTAAAAAAACATATTTTACAAGAAGATAAAAAGTATAGCAAATTTTTTATGGAAAAAGGTTTGCAAGTAAGCTGGGCTAAAAAATTTTGGTTAGGAAGAATTTGGGGCTGAAACTTTTTATAAAATTATTCCTGAATAATATTTTTGAATTAAGAACTGCTATAGTTTATGATTCTCAGAATTGTTAAGAATAATTGGTAGTCTTGAGTAAATTATTTTTCCAAAAATTTGACGGATAAAACCAAGTTTGACTCTTTATGCTGGACTACCATTTTATATTTTATATGGGATAATTTTAATTAAAGCTGGATTAAAAAGTGAAAAAAAGTGATAGTGAAATATTTAAGGATGCTATGCAAGGAGTTAAACCAATAAAAAATAATAAGATTATACCAGATAAGCCTAAGCCATTACCTAATCCAAATCAACGTTTTTTAGATGAAATACTAGTACGACAAGAAATGCTTTCTGATAATTATAATTATATAGGAACAGGAGATGAATTATCTTTTGTGCGTCCTGGAATTCAACATAATATGTTAAAAAAACTACAACGTGGACATTTCAGTATTGAAGCGGAATTAGATTTACACGGTATGATAGTGCGTGTGGCCTATTTAGAAATAATTAAGTTTATACACCAATGTCAAGATTATAATATTCGTTGTGCCAGAATTATCCATGGCAAAGGATATGGGTCTTGGCAAAAACAACCAATATTGAAAAATAAAGTGAATAAATGGTTACAGCAATTCAACGAAGTATTAGTTTTTTGTTCAGCTCCTCCCATGGATGGAGGAACTGGAGCTGTTTATGTATTACTTAAACACAAATAGGGATATCCCACTAAATTATTTAGCTGGAGTTTGAGGAGCTTGTGGAGCACTGTAACCGTAAGGAGCTTGTGGTGGAACACCATAACCATAAGGAGCACCGTAACCGTAAGGAGCACCATAACCGTAAGGAGCACCGTAACCATAAGGAACACCATAACCATAAGGAGCACCGTAACCATATCCATAGCCATTACCATACCAATCGTTGTTATATCTGTTATAACCACGACCTTGACCACGACCACCCATGGAAGTGCTGAAGTTCATATCACCCCAACCATTACCATCTATCCAGTCGTCCATTATATTGTTATTACCCCAACCGTTATTACCCCAACCATTATTACCAAAAGGTCCCCAAGCTTGGGATGGTGTAGCGATAATAGCACCGCCAAAAATTACAGATAACGCAGCTACTTTAGCAAAATTTTTCATAATTACCTTTCCTAAAAAATAAATATTAGAATATCATTTAAACGATTTTGACAACCACAAATTGTTAATAATTCATACCCTGTAAGTATACATGGTAATTTTCATAACTATTATAATTTATCAGATTTCAGTTTTTTTTACTAATATATCTGATAAATAAATTTAATATCATTCATTAATAATAAACTAATTGTTGAATATTAGTAAACTCTAATATAGGTCTTTATAATTTTTTTTAAAGTATTTTTTTATAAAAAATTGTTTTATATGAATAATTAAGTTACTCTTGAAATTTCCAGTCAAAATGTCAAACATGAAGTTTTCTAGTATAAAGTTTTTTGGTATATATCATTAATTAAAATTACGATTAATAGGATTACTAAATTTTTTATATAAATCGTATAAGTATTTTTATATAGTCAATAAAAAATATTGATAACTATTGACATATTAATATAGCATATGTATAGTGCACTTGTATGAAAACTAAAGATGTTCTTTCAATTATGGGAATCACACAATCTTTACAATCAAACTTGAAAAAGGTTTGGAAGTTAAGTTACCAATTGGTAGGAAAAACTATATAAACCTAATATTACTAATAGTTTTACCAATAATAAAATTGTTTATTATGAACAACATAATATTCTAAATACTGATATGAAATATATTTCTTTTAAAACAAAATATTACTTAGTATTGAATGAAAACTCTCGATAGATATATTGGCAAAACAGTATTAAGTGGTATCTTAATTGTCTTATTAATTCTAGTTGGATTATTTACTTTTTTTGAGTTTATAGATGAAATTGACGACATTGGCAAACAACGCTATGGCTTATGGCAAGTAATTCAATATGTTACTTTAGAAATTCCCAGACATATTTATGATTTATTTCCCAGTGCGGCCTTATTGGGTAGTTTATTGGGATTAGGCATGTTGGCTAATAATAGTGAATTAACTGTGATGCGTGCTACGGGAATTTCCATAGTACGTATTGTAGCTTCTATATTAAAAGTTGGATTAATTCTAACAGTCTTTATTATGTTAATCGGTGAATTTATTGCTCCTAAAACTGGTCAACATGCTAATCAGATGCGAGCTACTGCTCAATCAGAACATGAACAACAAGTTATGGTATTTCTTACTAATTATGGATTTTGGTCACGAGATAAATTAGATTTTATTAATATTCGTACAATTTATCCAGATGGAGGATTTGGAGGAATAACTTTATATGAATTTGATATTGAGCAACATTTAAAAAGTATAACTAAAGCTAAAAATGCTTTTTATGAAAATGGTCAATGGTTATTAAAAGAAGTGGAAAAACATATAATTGAAACTACTCAAGTCACCCGTCAATATTTAGACACTGTGGTATGGAAGGCAATTTTAAGCCCAGAATTAGTTAAAATAGTAGTAATTCGTCCACATAAGTTATCTAGT
>DRQV01000081.1 GCA_011371325.1 Thioploca sp. | reverse complement strand
TCTGGTTATTGGTTGGTATGGGATCAACTAGCTCAATATGTTGCTATTGGTTCTTCTCAATTATTAGATGCCTTGCCAATGTTTTCTGGAGCTATGAGTCGCAATTTTTTAACTGGCAATCTCAGTGACAGATTCTTTACCTTAATGGCTTTTGTGCATCTATTAGGATTACCAGTAATGTTAGTTTTCGGCTTATGGATTCATGTTAAAAGATTGACTAAAGTAGAAGTGATTGTACCACGATCTCTAGCATTTGGTAGTTTTTTAGCATTGTTAATATTATCTTTAATAAAACCAGCAGTTAGCCATGGTCAGGCTGATTTAAATATTATTCCAACAGTATTGAATTTAGATTGGTTTTATTTAAATGTTTATCCTATATTAGATTATTTTACCGCAGGAGAGACTTGGATTCTTACTATTTCAATATCAACCTTATTGATGGTTATGCCTTGGCTTCCAATTAAGCGTACTCCACCAGCAGTTGTAGTTGATTTAAATAATTGTAATGGCTGTTCTCAATGTTTTGAAGATTGTCCATTTGACGCAATTTCTATGCAGGCACGTACTGATGGAGCAAGGTGGAATATGGAACCAGTGGTTAATCCAGCTCTTTGTGCTGCTTGTGGCATTTGTGTAGGCTCTTGTCCATATTCTAATCCATCTCGTCGTTCGGAGGTTAAACTTGCTACTGGGATTGATTTACCAGACAAACCTATTCATCAGATCAGAATAGCAACTCAAGCAGCATTAACTAAACTTAAATCTGCTAAAGTAAAAATAGTAATATTTGCTTGTAATCATGGAGTTGATATAACGGAAATTGATGCTCAAGATATTGCAACTATTACTTTGCCTTGTACTGGAATGTTACCACCAGCTTTCATTGATTATACTTTACAACGTGGAGCTGATGGCGTATTAATCTCTGGTTGTCGTTCTCAAGACTGTTATTACCGTTTTGGTAATCGTTGGTTAGAAAAACGGATTAAAGGAGAAAGAACTCCAATTTTAGCTAAACGGGTTAATCGGCAAGATTTTAATTTTGTTGGTTATGCAGAAACGGATAAGAAACATTTATTACAAAATATTGAAGATATTCGGCAACGAGTACTTGCGAGGAATGAATCATGAAAACAGGTTTGCGTTATATTTTACAAGTAGCTAATTATTCTATATTCATGTTGATAGTTTGGTATTTTTCGGTTGCTCCAGCTTATACTCATTTAGAAACATGTAAAGCTGTCATCGTATTATCTTTTGGTCATGCAGGACAGCCAATATCGGAATGTCGTAAAAGAACGCCTGAAGAACTAGCAGCATTGCCACCTAATATGCGTAATCCTATGGTTTGCCCTCGGGAACGATCCCCAATTGATGTAGAACTATTATTAGATGATAAGTCATTGTTTAATAAAACTTTTAATCCTCAAGGTGTTTCTGGAGATTGGGGGATAGATGTATACCAAAGGTTTAACATTCCTATTGGTAAACATAATTTAAAAATGCGGTTAAAAGATAGCGTGAGAATCAAAGATTTTAATTATACCAAAAATGTTGATATAGATTTAAAACCAGCTCAATTATTAGTAATACACTTTCAAGCCGATCAAGGTGGTTTCAGTGTTAAATAATTTAAAATCCATTACCTAATCCATTTTCTTAATGTCATTTATCCTAATTTAGGAAATACTATGTATCACAATTTTCTATAATTGCACCACCTAAACATTCATCTCCTTGATAAAATACCACAGATTGACCCGGTGTTACGGCTCTTTGTGGTTGGGAAAATTTAATTTGACAAATATCCGACTCCAAAAGTTTTACCACACAAGCTTGTTCTACCTGGCGATAGCGAGTTTTTGCATAACAAGATAATGGCATTTGTGGAGCAATTCCTGCTATCCAATGAATTTGTTTGGCTAATATTGTGCTACTAAATAATAATGGATGATCATGTCCTTGACCCACTAGTAATGTATTATTTGGAATATCTTTAGCTACCACATACCAAGGCTCACCACTATTATCCTTCTGTCCACCAATGTTTAAACCTTTGCGTTGTCCCAAAGTGTAAAACATTAAACCGTCATGTTTACCTAAAATTTTTCCATCCGGAGTTACAATTAATCCAGGTTTAGGTTTTAAAAAACGTAATAAAAATTCTTTAAATGGACGTTCTCCAATAAAACAAATCCCAGTGCTATCTTTTTTAGTTTTTGTGGCTAAATTATTTTGAGCTGCTAGTTTACGTACCTTATCTTTTAACAATTCGCCAATTGGAAAATAACTTTTTGCCAGTTGTGACTGATTTAACATGTATAAAAAATAACTTTGATCTTTGCTAGAATCAATCCCTTTCAACAGTTTATAATATCCACCTACTTGGATTTTGCGTACATAATGCCCAGTAGCTATCGAACTACCACCTAAATTCAGAGCATGTTCTAAAAATACTTTAAACTTTATTTCTCGATTGCATAATACATCTGGATTAGGGGTTCTACCAGCTTCATATTCTTGTAAGCAACCAGCAAATACATTATCCCAATATTCACTTGCAAAATTTACGGTATGTAATGGGATTTCTAAAGCATCACATACAGCTTGAGCATCTTGTAAATCTTTAGCAGCACTACAATAATTTTCATTGTCATCCTCTTCCCAATTTTTCATAAAAAGAGCTTCTACTGCAATATTTTGTTGTTTTAATAATAAAGCAACAACTGAAGAATCAACTCCCCCAGACATCCCAACAATAGTTTTTTGCATTTAAGTTTAATTAAGAATTAATTTTCTGGGAATATTCTAAGATTGACGTAAAGTTAGATTAGGTGGGCATTTACCCACCCCTTAATAGCTTTACTTTTTTATCTTCCGTAATTTAGCAATTGCTCGTAATTGTAACATTGCTTCTGCTAATTCTGCTTGAGCTTTAGCAAATTCAAATGATGCTTGTTTATCTGATAATAATTTTTCAGCATTCATTTTAACTTCCAATGCTGCTTCTTCATCAATATCATGAGCTCTGAGAGCAGTATCAGATAATACAGTTACTTTATGTGGCTGTACTTCCAACATGCCACCAGAAATATAGAATGATTCTTCTTTATTATCACTAAGTTTGAGCCGAATTACACCTTCAGTTAATTTCGTGATATATTGAGCATGACGTGGCAAAATACCAACTTCACCCTCTATGGCAGGAGCAACGATCATCTCAGCTAAACCAGAAAAAATCTCTGCTTCCGCACTAACTATATTAACATGAACAGTCATTGTCATATTTTATAACTCCTACTTGGCTCTTTCTAAAACTTCTTCTATGTTGCCAGCCATATAAAATGCTTGTTCTGGAATATTGTCATATTTACCTTCAATAATACCTTTGAAACCAGAAATAGTTTCTCGAATAGGTACATATTTGCCAGTAGAACCAGTGAATACTTCAGCTACAAAG
>DRQV01000080.1 GCA_011371325.1 Thioploca sp. | reverse complement strand
ATAAAATTAATTCGTAAATTTATTAATCCTACAAGAAGTGATTAGTCTATTATAAACCAGCTAACAGCAATAAAGTTTGATAAACTATATTAACTAAAGGTAGCATAACTATCTCTAAAGCTCCGCTCACCAGTAACAAAATTAATATTATTAAACCATAAGGTTCAAGTCGTTCAAATGAGAGTGCTAAATTATTTGGTAAGGCACTATGCAAGACTCGACCACCATCCAATGGTAAAATCGGCAATAGATTTAAAATCATCAATATTGCATTAATTAAAATACCAGCACTAGCCATTAAAACTAAAAATAAAGCTGGTTCATAACCAATATGTAGAAAATATAATCCAATTCTACCAACGATAGCCCATAAAATAGCCATTATCAAATTAGCTCCAGGGCCAGCCAACGCTACTAATGCAGTATCTCGTCGTAACTTTCGTAAGCGGTGAAACCGAACTGGTACTGGTTTAGCCCAGCCAAATATAAAACCACTCATCACTAACATAGTCAATGGAAGAATGATTGTTCCTAGCAAATCAATATGCTTAATTGGGTTTAGAGTAACTCGACCTAATCGTAAAGCAGTATCATCTCCAAATTTTGCCGCTACCCAAGCATGAGCAGCTTCATGAGCAGTAATAGCAAATAAAATTGGCAGAGACCATACTGCTATTTTTTGTAACAGGGTAAGTTCATCCATAATAGCATTTCCCGATTAAATAGGTATTTAAATTAATAGCATTAATATATTTCAAAGACTTTAACATTACCTTTGCCATGCCGAAGTATTTGTGGAGGCTCTGCCATTATATCGACGACAGTGGTTGGTTCAAGCCCACAATGCCCACCATCTATAATTAAATCAACATGTTGTTCCAATAAATTTTTTATTTCATCTGGTTCTGTCTCTGGAATATCTTTACCAGGCATAATCAAAGTAGAACTCATAATCGGTTTACCTAATGTTTCTAACAAGGACTGGGCAATAGGATTATCTGGTACTCGAACTCCTATTGTTTTACGTTTTGGATTTTGTAAGCGACGTGGAACTTCATTGCTAGCCTTTAAGATAAAAGTATAAGGTCCTGGAGTTAGGGATTTCATCAAACGAAAGGCAGTGTTAGTGACTTTAGCATATATTCCTATTTCAGAAAGATCACGACATACTAAAGTAAAATTATGTTCTTTGTTAGTTTGCCGAATATTACTGATCTTTTCCATGGCAGTCTTGTCACCAATATGACAGCCAAGAGCATAGCAAGAATCAGTTGGGTAAACAATTACACCACCAGCACGGATTTTAGCTACAATTTGATTTATTAAACGCACTTGTGGATTTTGAGGATGAATAGTGAATACTGGGCTCATTTTATTAAAAATATTAGTTGTATACAGGCCAATTTCAAATCATAGGCTGGATGTAAAATTTAAAATTATTTTCTATAACTAGAGTGTTCCCAAATTTTATTTGAGAACTATACTTAACATAAGTATTCCATCAACCTGACCATGAATTTATGGGAACTTGAATTTAATTAAAATTGATTAGTATAACTCTTGGTTTTAACTTTACCTTTGATAAAAATTATATTAGCTTTAATCTTATCGGTTGTCCAAGTCATTGTAGTACCAGATAAATTTTCAAAGCCAAATAAAGTTCCAATCTTACCAGTATCAACACTGCCACCAGTAACTTTAGTTGGTTCACCTAATATTCTAACAACTTCTTGCTCTGTCATACCTTTTTCAATTTTAATAAAATTAGTATAATTAATACGTGGAGTAGCACAACTACTTAATAATATCACTAATATTAATATATTTCTAAAATATGTTAACATGTTAGTCCTTAAGTAAAATGGATAATTCATTATAATATAAGTTCAATATGTCAAATTCAACTCGTTCTATCTTAATCACTGGTTGCTCTAGCGGAATTGGATATCACGTAGCCCATGGTTTACAAAAATTAGGTTATCAGGTATTTGCTACTGCCCGTAAGCCAGAAGATGTTACTCGTTTACAACAGGAAGGTTTGGAAAGTCTGCTATTAGATTTAAACGATTCAGCGTCAATCACTGATGCCGTGCAGAAAGTATTAAAACTTACTGATGGAAAATTATATGCTATTTTTAATAATGGAGCTCACGGACAACCTGGAGCAATAGAAGATTTGACTATAGAAGCTTTACGATATCAGTTTGAGGTTAATGTGTTTGGGACTCATGAATTGACCAGACAAATTATACCAATAATGCGTAAACAAGGTGAAGGACGTATAATTCAAAATAGTTCTATGCTAGGTTTGGTGGTGTTGCCATATCGTGGTGCTTATAATTCTAGTAAATTTGCCTTAGAAGCTCTGAGCGATACTTTGCGTTTGGAATTAGCCAATACTAATATTTTTGTATCTTCTATTGAACCAGGTCCAATTACCAGTAAATTTCGCATGAATAGTTATAAAATGTTTGAAAAATATATTGACCAGAAGAATAGTATACATAAGCAGACCTATGACAAAATGCGGAAAACTTTATTAAAAGAAGGTCCAGTTATGCGATTTACTTTATCTCCAGAATCTGTATTAAAAAGAGTAGTCCATGCCTTGGAAGCAAAACCACCACAACAGCATTATTATGTGACTGTTCCAGCTTATGTATTGGTGACATTAAAACGTTTCTTACCACATCGAATCATGAACTGGATATTAAGAAAGGTAGTTTGAATATAATGCTAAAATATTATTAATAAAATTTTAAGATAATAAAAACAAGTAATTACCCCTACGATTCATAAAATTTACGCAGGGGATTAAATGGCCATAACCCATGAAATTATTACAACGGTATTTTGGACAGTAAAATATGTTGTACTAAATTCTGTACGGTTACATCCATAACTTCTAATAATGGAGCCGGGTAAATACCGAATAGTAATACCATAGCTGCGAATACAATT
>DRQV01000079.1 GCA_011371325.1 Thioploca sp. | reverse complement strand
CTGCTATTTTACATTTTAATGGTCAACCTTTACAAGAATTTATTGCAGCTTCAATAAGAAAATAATGAAACCAAGTCAAGCGTTAAATCGCCCTTTAATCTATCATATTGGTGATAATAGCAATACCTATGAAGAAGAAGAAATCACTCGTCGACTTGGATTTCGAATTGGAAATTTAGGACTATTAATTGCCCAACGAGCTGTAAGTGAATTATTAGATATACCACAAATTTGTTCTTTACCATTCACTTCTTCTTGGTTATTAGGTTTAATTAATTTACGTGGTAACTTAGTTCCAGTGTTTGATCTATTTAATTTATTACAATTTCAACAAATAGATAAAAAACAAAAATTACTTATTTTAGATCAAGGAGAATCTGCCGGAGGGATTATCATTAATGAATTACCAGAACATTTATCTTTTTCAGCAAATGATAGTCTTTCCAGTTTACCGCCTCTACCTGATATTATTCAACCGTATGCAACCAGTGGTTATGAAAAAAATAATCAGCTTTGGTTTAATTTTGAGCATATAGCTTTTTTTAAATCTTTAGCAACTAAACTAAAAATATGATATTTAATGCTTAATTATTAATGCTAATGTTTAAGCATTTAGCATTTAACATTCAGCATTGAGAATTAAAATTATGAAACTACGACAAAAAATGTTCATCGGTTCAGCTATTTTAGCTGTGGTACCGGTGGTTATTACAGGTTTATTTACCAGCCAAATTGCAAGTACACTTGGTCAACAGGCTCTCACTGAAAGTGCTCAAAGCCAAATTACATCAGTACGTGATTCCAAAAAAGATCAAATAGAAGACTATTTTGCCTCGCTTTTTAATCAAATTAAAATTTATGCTGATACTAATACCACTATAGAGGCTATGCGTGGACTTAAAGATGCGTACCCGCGATTTTTAGAAGAAGCCATGCTCTCTTCTAGTTTTGATGCTATGCTCAGTGAAGAATTTGATGAAGAGGGAGATGAGGATGGACCGCCAATACCAGCGGCATTACCTATTGATGAATATCGACAAAGCGTAGAAGATTATTATGGAAATGATTTTTTCCAAGAATATGGTAACTCTAATGTTAATGAAGCTCCAGAAATAGATACTTTATTAAGTCAATTAAATGATAATAGTATTGCTTTACAACATTATTATATAGCAGACAATCCTAACCCATTAGGAACTAAAGAAGAATATTTTTCTGCTACTGATGACTCTAGTTATACTCAGTTACATAGAGATTATCATTCATATTTCCATGATATTCAAAGACGGTTTAATTTTGAAGATATATATTTAGTTGATATTAATACTGGTCATATAGTTTATTCAGTTATTAAAGAAATAGATTTTGCTACTTCTCTTCGAGATGGTCCATATGCAAAAACTGGAATAGGACAAGTATTTGAACAAGCAAAAACATCTTCTCATAGCAGTATTTCGATGGTAGATTTTTCCCCTTATTTACCATCTTATGATAATCAAATGTCTTTTGTTGGAACTCCAATTTTCAACGGTGAGCAAGCTATTGGGGTTATAATATTTCAAATTTCGATTGAACCAATTAATGACATTATGACCAACCGCAGAGTGTGGCGATATGATGAATCTGGACGTACAGGAGAAACTTATATTGTAGCTTCTGATGGTACGATGCGAAATGATAGCCGTATGTTTATTGAGGATAAAGAAGGCTATTTATTTTCAGTTCAACAAGCTGGTTTGCCAGAAGATGTGATTTCTAATATTGAACTTAAAGATACTAGTGCCGGTTTACAGATGGTAGATAGCCCGGGAACTCGTTCAGCCTTCTCAGGTATCACAGGTTTTGACTTATATGAGGATTACCGAGGTGAATTCGTATTATCCGCATTTTCGCCTATTAACATTGCTGGAATTCAATGGGCTATTTTTTCCAATTTACAAGAAGATGAATCATTAGAACGATTAGAATCATTAACTGCTGAAATTACTAAAGTTAGTTTTTATATAGCTCTTATTATTCTAGTAGTTGGTGGAGGTGGCGGATTTTTATTCTTTGGTAGAATTGCGGCTCCGATTAGTCATATGGAAATAATTGTTAATAAAGTTGCAGGAGGAGATTTAACCGCTCGAGCAGATATTAGAACTAATGATGAACTTGAAACTTTAAGTAGAGCTTTTAATGGCTTACTCGATGATCGACTTACCGCATTGGCTAAAGCTGAAAAAGAAAATGAAATGCTTAACAACTCTATTATTGAATTGCTTAAAGCATCCTTCCAGCTTAGTCAGCGTGATTTAACCGTACAGGTTCCAGTTACTGAAGATGTTACTGGACCGTTAGCAGATGCTATTAACCAGATGGCTACTGAAACTAGTAAAGTGTTGCTCAATGTTAGGCATGTTACTGAACAAGTAGAAAATGCTTCACATCATGTGAAAGACCAGGGTGATAAAGTTTCTAAAGTTGCTGAAGCAGAACGGGAAGTTGTAGATGAAACTATTACTGAACTTGCCGCCGCATCTGAAGCGATGATTAAGATTGCAGAAGTTGCAAAATCTTGTAATGAAATTGCTACTCAGGCCACTCGCACTACTCAAACTGCGTTAAATACAGTAACAAATACGGTTGATGGTATGGGTGAAATTCGAGAAGCTATCCATGAAACAGAAAAACGAATTAAGCGACTTGGTGAACGGGCTCAGGAAATTAGTAGTATCGTTGACATCATTAATAACATTGCTGAACGTACTCACGTGTTGGCCTTAAATGCTAGTATGCAAGCAGCGGCAGCCGGTGAAGCTGGACGTGGATTCTCGGTGGTTGCGGATGAAGTACAACGACTTGCTGAAAGCTCTCGAAATGCTACCTCACAGATTTCGGCCTTGGTTAAAAATATTCAGGTAGAAACTAACGATACAATTGCCACGATGGATAAAACCATTGGTCAGGTAGTTGAAGGTTCCCGACTCGCAGAACGAGCTGGGGAACAGATGAAAGATACTCAAAATACAACTGCCAATTTGGTACAAGTGGTTGAACAAATTGCGATGGCTTCTAGGCAACAGGCTCAAATAAGTAGTGATTTACAAGAACGTGCTGGTACAATTCAGATTAGTACTCGTGAAACTGGTAAGCAGTTGGAAGAACAGACTGTCCAGACAGAAAGACTTGTGAGTTATTCTCAAGAATTAATTGAATCAGTACGAGTATTTAAATTACCAGATTTAGATTTAGAGGATGAAGTTTAAAATATATATTTGGGAAATTAACTATTTGCAATTAACCGAATATAAAAGACTATGGCTAATATATTAGGGATTGGCAATGCTACATTAGATATTATCAATACAGTTGATGGCTATCCAGCTGAAAATGATGAAGTGCGAAGTATTAGTCAACGTATTGTTCGTGGTGGTAATGTAGCTAATACCTTGGTAGTATTAAGTCAATTAGGACATGATTGCACTTGGGGGGGAGTATGTGTAAACGATCTTTTCGGCCAACAAATTATAGCAGATTTAGATAGTTATGCTATTAATATTGATTATTGTAAATTAGAATCTCAAGGTTCAGTTCCTACCTCTTATGTAACGTTAAATAAACGTAATGGTTCACGTACGATTGTTCATCATCGTAATTTACCAGAGTATAATTTTACTGATTTTAAAACTATTGATATAACTGATTTTGATTGGATTCATTTTGAAGGTCGCAACATAATAGAAATAGCTAAAATGTTAGCTAGAGTCCGAGAAAAATATCCAAATATTCTTACATCACTGGAAGTAGAAAAACCTAGAATTAACATTGATAGTTTATTTTCTCAAGTAGATTTTTTATTATTCTCTAAATTTTTTGCTAAAAACTATATTCCAACTGATGACGCGGCATTATTTTTGCAGAACATACGCAAATTATCAGCTAATAATCTTATTTGTGCTTGGGGTGCAGATGGTGCTTATGCTTTAGATACTGCTGAAAATATATTATATAGCAATGCTTATCCACCATCACAAATTATTGATACATTAGGAGCAGGTGATACATTTAATGCTGGTATTATTGACAGTTTATGTAAGCAACAAGATTTGGCAATAGCACTTGAGCATGGTTGTAAAATAGCTAGTAAAAAATGTGGACAGATTGGTTTTAAAGGATTACAGATTATTTAAAATAGTAAGCTTGATCTTATTTTAACGCAAATTTATGCTTATTGTATACTTCTTTAATGATAACTTTTGGAAGGATCATGCGACTAATAAAATATATTTTCCAAGTTATTTGGTTAATTTTAACCGTTAATTCTATGGCGAAAGATACGATAGAATTAACGGTAAGCAATAATAATAAATTTGCCTGGGAACTATATTCTCAACTTAAAACAAATAATAATTTATTTTTTTCCCCATATGGTATTTCAAATGTAATAGCAATGACTTATGCTGGTGCTAATGGGAATACTGCCGATCAAATCGCTCAAGTTCTTAACTTTTCTAATCAGAACCAACTGCATGAAAATATGTATAAGTTACAAGAGCAAATCAATCAACATCAAACAAATATAAAATTACAAATTGCAAATATAGTTTGTGGTCAACAAAAATATAATTTTCTGGCAGATTTTAAAAATATTTTAAAAAAATTTTATCAAACTGAATTACAACAAGTTGATTTTGCTAATAATCATAAAAATGTACGTAATAAAATTAATTCTTGGGTAGAAACAGAAACTACGATAAAAAAATTTATTAAACCAGGTATTCTTAATAATTTTACCCGGTTATTATTAGTAAATGCCATCTATTTTAATGGACAATGGATAACTCCATTTAAAAAAACTACTCAAACACCATTTTGGTTGTCTGCTAAACATAGTGTAGAAGTATCAATGATGAAGCAAAAAAGCTATTTTTCTTACACAAGTAACAATATGGTACAAATATTGGAATTACCTTATGCTGGAGAAATTTCTATGCTAGTTATATTACCAAAACAAAGTCTTGTAAAAATAGAAAATTCTCTTAGCAAATATTTAGGTAAATGGTTATCCCGTTTGCGTTCTCAACAGGTAGAAATTTACTTACCAAAATTTAAAATTAATACTAACTTAGAGTTATCAAAGACCTTAGTTACAATGGGAATG
>DRQV01000078.1 GCA_011371325.1 Thioploca sp. | reverse complement strand
GTTCTACTTCTTTTGGTAATGGAGGGCGTGGACCTACTAAAGACATGTCACCAATTAGTACATTCCATAATTGTGGTAATTCATCAATGGAAAATTTACGAATGAAACGACCTATACTAGTAATACGAGGATCATTTTTCATTTTAAATAATATTCCATCAGTCATTTCATTCTGTTTCATTAATTCAGCTTTGCGTTCTTCAGCATCAATATACATAGAGCGAAATTTCCACATCTTGAATTTATTTTTATCTTTACCAACTCTATCTTGAGAAAAAAATATTGGTCCTTTTGAATCACATTTAATCAATAAAGCCACGATTAAAAATATAGGAATTAATAATATTAGAATTATTGTTGAAACTATAATATCAAATAACCGTTTGGTTATGTTAGCATTATCTATTGTATTTACTAATGTAATATATGACATTTTTTCCATATGACATTTTTTCCCCTGTTTAAAAATCTGTAATTAAGATAAATTTTAAGCAATAACTTGACCTATTTATATAATATAATGATTTGTAATATTTTCTAAGAATTTTAATGATAGTTATTTGCATAATGCAACATAAAAATTATTTTTTAAATAATATTAACTAGATAATTATGTGTGTTTTTAGTTAAGTGCTAAAGTGTGAATTATAATGTAGAGACAAGGCATGCCGTAGGATGTAGTTTGCAAATTACATCTTTCGAGTCACGATGGTTATGGTTGGTGTCAAATTGCCTGAATTAAGAAGTCTTGCTAATTTTGATATTAGAATAAGGTAGACTATTGCCTACCATAAAATGTATCAAAAAAATTTATTCAATAAATTATACTTTTGGATGTTTTTCAAATATTTGCACTCCTGGAGTTAATAATTCAAAACCACCTTTAATACGATTGCCTCTTTTACCTCTAATATGTGCTACCCACATCGGAAATTTATGTAAAGCTGTTTGTAACTTTTTCCAAGTTCTAGGACGTATAGTAATCTTTACCATCTGACCATTTGCATCAATAATAAACTCTTCCCACCCATTTCTAAGAGTTCTAGAATCAGCTGGTAACTCGTTTATTTTAATGCATATTTCCATTTTTCCAACAATTATATCATCAAGTTCTGGAATAACTGGCGGTTCTTTAGATTGCTTTACTTTCTTCTTTTTAATTAAACGCATTGGTCGTTTGCCAACAAGCCTAGCCTGAGCATCAGCTTGATGTAACTGAGATATCGTTTCACAAGGCTCACCAGCCAAATTAATTCTATAACCACCCTTAGCTAATTGTTCACAGTAAATAGTTGATTGAGTATATAAAACAAGTGCTGCTAATATTTCTTCTTTGCTATATTTTTTATCCAAAGCAGCGTAAATTTTTTTGTGAATATATCTTTGTAAAGGGCGTATCTTAGTTGTATCTTTAAAAATACAATTTGGAAATTTTTTAGCCAGTATATCTAGCATTTTTTCAGGACTAGTTGTGGCGGGTTTAGGAATAGCTTCTAAATATTTAAAAGCTTCATTTGCATTTATACCAATAAATGTCATTTCATCAGCATTGTAGAGATACCAGCCACGTCTCATAGAACGGATGTGTTCACAATAAGCACTTGTGCCATAAATACTTTGGGCAAGTTTATTTAGTGTTGTTTTAGTGATTCGTTTAGTATCAGTAGTCATATGTAAACTCAAATAAATTTATATCATGGTCTGTACAAATTTACAGCATAAATCATTCCAATTACATTACCATATGTTAATTAAACTGATGGTATAAATTTACGTCCTATCGCATAATAAGTAAAACCTAGTTGTGCCATTCTATATGGATCATATAAATTACGTCCATCAAATACAATCGCTTGTTTTAGTTTAGATTTAATCAATTCAAAGTCTGGACTGCGGAATAATTTCCATTCCGTGATTATAATTAGGGAATCGGCATTTTCTAATGTAGCTTCTGGGGTATCACAAAATATTAAATCAGGACGTGAACCATAAATTCGTCGAGTTTCTGCCATAGCTTTTGGATCATAAGCTTGTACAATAGCACCATGTTGCCATAGTTCTTCCATCAATTTACGGCTTGGAGCCTCCCGCATATCATCAGTATTAGGTTTAAATGCCAAGCCCCATAATGCAAACCGTTTACCTTGTAATTGACCTTGAAAATGTTGGTTAATTTTTTGGAATAATACCTGTTGTTGTTGTTGATTTACCTTTTCAACTGCGGTTAAGATTTGAGCCTCAGTTCCGACTTGTTTAGAAATACTTATTAATGCTTTAATATCTTTGGGAAAACAACTTCCCCCATAACCAGCTCCAGGATAAATAAATTCAAAACCAATTCTAGGATCAGAACCAATTCCTAACCGTACTTGTTCTATGTCAGCACCAACTTGTTCCGCAATCTTGGCTATTTCATTCATAAAACTAATTTTGGTTGCCAGTAATGAATTAGCGGTATACTTAGTTAATTCTGCAGAACGAATATCCATAACCATCAATCTATCTCGGTTGCGATTAAATGGAGCATATAGTTCTCGCATTAAGTCAGCAGAACGTTGTTTATCAGTACCAATTATAATCCGATCTGGTTTCATAAAATCTGCAATAGCGGCACCTTCTTTCAAAAATTCTGGATTAGAAATCACATCAAATTTATGTTGCATATTCCGTTCATCCAAAATTTCTTGAATAGTCGCTCGAACTTTATCAGCAGTCCCAACTGGCACTGTTGATTTATCCATAATTAATTTATAACCATCCATATGTTGACCAATACTAGCTGCAACTTGCAACACATATTGCAAATCAGCCGAACCATCTTCATCTGATGGAGTTCCCACTGCAATACATTGAATTTCACCATGGGCTACAGCTTCTGCAATATTAGTAGTGAATTTAATTCTGCCAGTAGCTAGGTTAGTTTTTAATAATGAATGTAAACCAACTTCATGGATTGGTGCTTCACCACGTTTTAACATAGCAACTTTTTCCGCATTGGTATCCACACATAAAACATGATTACCCATGTCGGCAAAACAAACTCCAGTTACTAAACCAACATAACCAGAGCCAAAAATTGTTATATGCACTTATATTCCTCATATTTTTACATTAAGTTGACAATAGTTCAGTTTTAATTCTTCCCTTAATAAAATTTTACCGATAACTGTTCCTAAAAACCTAGACAAAGCTGGTTTAGGTAATTCGCTGTTGATAACATGGTTGCAATTAGAGTCATGGTTGAGCAGTCCTTTAAAAACTATTGATAGTTTCCTTAACTAAACTAGGACCACGATAAATTAATCCGGTATAAATTTGAATTAAACTAGCTCCTGCGAGACGTTTTTCTTGAGCATCTAAAGCACTCATTACCCCGCCAACAGCAATAATTGGGATTTTATCTTGTAATTTTATGTACAAATGCTTTATTATATCAGTAGCTGAATTAGATAATGGAGCTCCACTTAAACCACCCGTTTCATCTGCATAATCTACATTTTTCAAACCTTGTCGAGAAATAGTAGTATTAGTACCAACTACACCATCTATACCATAACTTAGTAATATATCAGCTATTTTATCTAATTCAGACATGGTCATATCAGGAGCAATTTTTACCACTATTGGTACATATTTGCCATGCTGATCAGTAAGTTGTTGTTGAGATTGTTTTAATGCACTTAACAATTTTTCTAGTTCATCACCATGTTGTAATTTGCGCAATTCTGGAGTATTCGGGGAGGAAAGATTAATTGCAACATAATCAGCATAAGGATAAACTTTATGTAAACAAACCAGATAATCATCTACAGCATTTTCTAGTGGAGTATCAGAATTTTTACCGATATTTACCCCTAAAATACCTTCAAAATTAACTTTTTGAATATTTGTAACTAGATTATCAATCCCTTTATTATTAAATCCCATCCGATTAATAATAGCTTGATTCTTTGGTAAACGGAATAAACGTGGATAAGGATTACCAACTTGAGGACGTGGTGTTACCGTACCTACTTCAATGAATCCAAAACCTAAAGTTGATAGGCACTCAATATATTCTCCATCTTTATCCATACCAGCAGCTAATCCAACTGGATTTGGAAAATTTAAACCCATTATAGTACATGGTGCATATGGAATATTACGGAAAAATAGCTTGGATAATCTAAGCTGATATAATATATTAAGATTTTGTAAAGTAATTTTATGAGCTAATTCTGGTGGTAAAGTAAATAATATTGGACGAAGCAGTGAATAAAACATGGTATATTAATTGTAGGAAAATCCTAGTTAAAAACTTAGGAATAGATGATTTATGCCGAGGAAAGGACTTGAACCTTCACGAAGTTACCCTCACTAGCATCTGAAGCTAGCGCGTCTACCAATTCCGCCACCTCGGCTGATGCTATGGTATTTTATACAAAGAGAACTAAATAGTCAATGAAGCAACGAAAAAAAAATTTGACCGACCCTCATGCAGAACGAGAAGCAAAAAATTATGCTAATCCAGTTCCTAGTCGTGAATTTATTATCCAGCATTTAACTAGTGTTGGTAAACCAATGACATTACGACAGATCACGAAATTATTTGAATTAACAAAAGACCATGAAGTAGAAGGTTTACGCCGTCGTTTAAAAGCAATGGAACGTGATGGTCAACTGATTCGTAATCGGCGTAAAGGCTATGGTATAGCCAAAAAAATGAATTTAGTTCGAGGCCGTATAATTGCTCATCCAGATGGATACGGGTTTCTAGTATCTGATGAAGGAGGTAATGATTTATTTTTATCAGAACGAGAAATGCGAACTTTAATGCATGGTGACCGAGCTTTAGTAAATGTTATTGGGATAGATCATAAAGGTAGACGGGAAGGAGCATTAGTTGAAGTTTTAGAACGTAATACCCAAGAAGTAGTGGGGCGTTTTTTTCATAAACGTGGGCAAAATGTAGCATTTGTCGAACCTAATAATCGTCGTCTTAATAAAAATATTCTAATCGAAAAACGTAAACAGCAAGGCAAAGCTAAAGATGGTCAAATTGTAGTAGTGCGTTTGCTGACTCCTCCGACTAAATATAATCCACCATTTGGAGAAGTTATCGAAATTATCGGTAATCATTTAGCACCAGGCATGGAAATTGACATAGCTATTCGTTCGTATGAATTGCCACATAAATGGTCACCGGAAGTAATGGCAGAAACTAAAAAATTTAGCCGTGCTATACCGAAAAAGTTATATCAAGATCGGGAAGATATGCGGGATATTCCATTTGTAACAATCGATGGTGAAGATGCTAAAGATTTTGATGATGCGGTATATTGTAAGCCTAGAGGTAAAGGTTGGTTATTACGAGTGGCAATTGCTGATGTTTCATCTTATGTAAAGATAGGTAGTGCATTAGATTTAGAAGCTCAAAACCGTGGTAATTCGGTTTATTTTCCCAATCAAGTAGTTCCTATGTTACCAGAGATATTGTCTAATCAGCTTTGTTCTTTAAAACCCAAAGTTGATCGTTTATGCTTGGTTTGTGAGTTAGCAATTGATATGTATGGACGAATTAGACGAACTAGATTTTTTAAATCTATCATTTGTTCTGTAGCTCGTTTAACTTATAATCAAGTGGCAAAAGTATTAGATGGTGATAGAAAGAATTTTCAATACCCACAATTATTACCTCAACTTGATAATTTATATGGTTTATATCAGCTATTCTTAAAAAGACGGAAAAAAAGAGGAGCAGTTGATTTTGATACTGTAGAAACTAAAATTATCTTTGATAAACAGAAAAAAATACAGAAAGTTATACCACTAGTTCGTAATGAAGCTCATCGTTTAATTGAAGAAATGATGTTAGCCGCTAATGTTGCGACAGCAGAATGGTTAACTAAACAAGAATTACCCTTATTATATCGTATTCATGAAGGGCCAGACACAGAAAAGTTAAATACTTTACAAAATTTTCTAAAAGAAAAAAAATTACGCTTATGGGGTAAAGAAAAACCTCAAGCTCATCACTATGCTAAACTATTAGAAAAGGTGGCAAATCGTTCTGATTTTCGAGTGATTCAGTTAGTATTATTGCGTAGTTTACGGCTTGCAATGTATAGTTCTAAAAATCAAGGCCATTTTGGCTTGTCGTATAAAACTTATACACATTTTACCTCGCCAATTCGACGTTATCCAGACCTGTTAGTGCATCGTGCAATTTATCATTGTCTGGAAGGTAAAAAAGTTAAAGACTTTGCTTATACCAAGGATGAAATGGAAATTTTGGGTGAACATTGTTCTATGACTGATCGTAGAGCTGAAGAAGCGACTCGTGATGCCATAATGATGTTAAAATGTGAATATATGGAAGACAAGGTTGGTCTTGAATTTGAAGGAACGGTAACTGGAGTAACAGCATTTGGTTTATTTGTAGAATTAGATGAAATTTTTGTGGATGGTTTAGTTCATGTAACATCTTTAACAGAAGATTATTATCATTTTAATCCAATCACTTATCGTCTAACAGGTGAAACTAATGGAGTGGTTTACCAACTTTCTGACCGATTAAAAGTAAAGGTGGTAAGAGTCGATTTACAAGAAAAGAAAATTGATTTTATATTGGCTTAGGAATTAAGTGTAAATATGATATTATACTAGATGATAGATTATGTTTAGACTGCATTCCCAAATTTAGGGAGAAATTTTCTGGATACTGAAATAAATTGCTAACAGGAGAATTTAATTGGATCAGCCTAAAACTTTTTTAGAAAAATTAAGGAATTTGCCAGACGTAGTTGTAATTACTACTTTAGCATTTGTAATTGGGATTGGGGGTGGATTTGGAGCGATTTTTACGGAATGGTTAGTTCATTTTGTACACCATGTCTTCTTTGAAGAAAAATTATGGGGATTATTAGAATGGTTCGGTGAGTATTACATCATTATAATTCCAGCTATAGGAGCTTTAATTTTTGCACCAATAATACTTAATTCCGCTCGTGAAGCTCAAGGCCATGGAGTATCAGAAGTATTGGAAGCGGTAACCGTACAAGGTGGAGTAATTAGACCTAGAGTTGCAGTGATTAAATCAATAACTTCATCATTGTGTATTGGTAGCGGTGGTTCAGTTGGATTAGAAGGGCCAATTGCCCAGATCGGTTCTTCCATAGGTTCAACTGTAGGGCAGATTTTTGGTTTAAATGCAGAACGATTACGCTTATTATTAGCTTGTGGTGCTGGGGCAGGTATTTCCGCTACTTTTCACGCACCAATTACTGGTACTGTATTTGCGTTAGAAATCATTTTGGGTCATTTGGAAGCCCGCTATTTTAGTGCTGTGGTAATTTCAGCAGTAGTGGCAGATACCATTGCTCAATTTTATCGTGAACCACTTTCATTTGTAGTGCGATATACGATGGAAAGTCCAATAGAATTGTTTTTATATGCCTTATTAGGATTATTCACCGCTTATTTTGCAATTGTGTTCACTAAGGTATTGGGAGGTATGGAAGAACTTTGGAATCGTGTTCCTTTATCTGAATATGTTAAACCTGTATTGGGCGGTTTAATTTTAGGAGTAGTTGGTTTTTTTACTTTCCAAGTTGACGGAATTCCACGTGTATTTGGAATGGGCTATGAAAGTATTCATGATGCACTTAACAGTTCCTTTCCCTTAAAAATGATATTTTTTTTATTTCTCCTGAAAATTTTTACTACTAGTTTGACTTTAGGTTCTGGTGGTACTGGTGGTACATTTACCCCAACTCTATTTATGGGAGCAATGTTAGGTGGCACATTTGGGCATATCGTTAATATTATATTTCCAACTATGACAGCCCCACCGGGTGCTTACGCTCTAGCTGGAATGTCAGCATTTTTTGCCGCTGCTGCTCATGCTCCAATGACATCTATTCTGGTTGCATTCGAATTAACTGGTAACTATCAACTTATTCTGCCGATCATGTTAACTACTGTTATTGCAACTTTAGTCGCCCAACATATAAAGCCAACCTCGATGTATACAGCCAAATTAATAGGACGTGGAATTCAACCTAGAAGATCAGTTCCAGGGCAACGAGTTGATTTAATGTCAAGCGTTACAGTAGAAGAAGTTATGTCAACTAAATTTGATACTGTGCCTGCAACCATGTCATTAGAAGAATTGATGGAAAGATTTGCTAAAACGCATAGACATGGTTTTCCGGTATTAGATGAATCTGATGAACTAGCCGGAATTGTGAGTATTAAAGACTTAGACAATGCAATGACTAGAGGTAAAATCACTGGTAGGATAGTGGCAGATATTGTCACTACCGATGTGTTAGTAACTTATCCGTTTGAACCTATGGGTATTGCTTTACAACGTCTAGGTATGCGAGAGATCAGCCGTTTACCAGTGGTTGAGGAAATGGGTTCTCGTAAAATAGTTGGTATAGTATTACGAACTGATATTGTCAGTGCCTACAATAAAGCACTTGAAAGGCATAATAAAAACAATCCATAGAATTTAAATGATCCTTTAACCTATTATGACAATGTCTTGTGGGTTAAAGAAACTATAAAAACCTTCATATCTCCAATTATCATAAAAAATCTAATGGAATTATTTAAACGACTATTGTTTAGTCTACGCATGTTACATGATCATTGTCATACGTTAAAAACTATTTGCAATATTACTCCTAATAATCAACAATTAATTGATATATCTCCAAAAATATTACAACAACAAGGTATTGAAATTTTAATCTTAGACTTTGATGGAGTTTTAGCATCACATGGTGAAATTTATCCGGCCAGAGAGTTGCGTAATTGGTTATATCTCTGTGTAGAAATATTTGGTGCTAGAAATATTTTCATATTATCAAATAAACCATTAGTAAAAAGAATTGACTATTTTAAACAACATTATCCTGGCATACGTTATGTAAAAGAAGTTAAAAAAAAACCTTATCCAAATGGTTTGCAAAAAATAATCTCTTTAACCAAAAAATCTCCAAAATCTTTAATGTTAGTAGATGATCGTTTATTAACTGGCTGTTTAGCCGCTTCCATTGCCAATGTGCCAGTAACTTATATAAGTAAACCTTATGTTTGCATCTCTAAACAGCCAATCTCAGAACTTTTTTTTATATCCTTACGATTTTTAGAAAATAGATTAATACGTTTATATTGTAAATAATTACTTTTTATATTAGCAACTCTAGTAAATCTAATGGCTGTTGTAAAATTCCATCTGCTCCCCACTGCTCTGGAATATCAGTAGTTGCAAGATAGCCATATGCAGCCACTAAAGTTTGCATCCCAGCTCTTTGCCCAGCCTCAATATCACGTTTAGCATCTCCTATATAAATACAATTTTTAGGAATAGTGTTTACCAACTTGCAAGCATATAATAATGGTGCAGGATGCGGTTTATTTTGTGATAAAGTATCACCACTGACATTACAAGCACTGCGATTAGTCAATTTCAATTTTTGCAATAAAGGATCAGTTAACCAACCCGGCTTATTAGTTACAATCCCCCATTTTAAACCATTATTTTCCAAACTGGTTAAAACTATTTCCATATTTGGAAAAAAAACGGATTTATCAGCAATATGGGAAGAGTAAATAGCCAAAAACCGTTTATGAATTATATCTATTTCTGGATCATTATCTGAAAAATTAAAACCTTGTCTAATCATGGTTTTGCCACCATGTGAAACCCAAGGCCGAATTTGTTCAAATGGTAATGGTTTTCTTTGTTGTTCAATTAATACTTGATTAAGTGCAAACGCTAAATCTGGAGCAGTATCCAACAAAGTTCCATCTAAATCAAAGAGTATGGTATCTATATTCATTTAATACAGTGGATTAGATAATTAACAGAAACATCTTTGCTTAAAGAATACTGTTTGCTAATAGGATTATACGTCATTCCAGTAATATCATTTACTTCACCACCAGCATCTACTATCCAATTTACTAGTTCAGCTGGACGAATAAATTTAGCATGATTATGAGTTCCTTTAGGTAACAATCGTAAAATATATTCAGCTCCAATAATAGCAAATAAGTATGATTTAGGATTACGATTGATAGTAGAAAAAAATGCTTGCCCACCTGGTTTTAGCAATTTATAACAAGCTGTTATAATAGAAACTGGGTCTGGAACATGTTCCAACATTTCCATACAAGTGATAATGTCAAAACTATTGGGAGATTCTATAGCTAATTGCTCTACTGTAATTTGCCGATAATCAACTTTTAGTCCAACTTCATATAAATGTAATTTTGCCACACTAAGAGGGGTTTCACTCATATCAATTCCAACCACCTCAGCTTCAGCTTCAGCCATACTTTCAGCTAGAATTCCACCACCACAGCCTACATCCAATATCTTTTTAGTAGCTAATTCTACGTATTGTTGGATATAACCTAGACGTAATGGATTAATATCATGCAAAGGTTTAAATTCACTGTCAGGGTCCCACCAACGGGAAGCTAAAGCACTAAATTTATCTAATTCTTGTTGATCAACATTAGCGTTCATGGAATATCCTTGTTTTAATATTACGTGGTATTATAGCAATTCTTAATTATGAATGCTTATTAAAATTCAAAAATCAATTACTTAATCTATCACTTAAGAAGATAGTAAATGTTTATCAATTCTGGGTGGATATGCTAAAGCAAAATCCTCATATTCAATGGTTAAGTTGGGATTATAATAGGGATCATTAGCTAGAGTTTTTTGCCATTGGGATTGCATATAATTTAACTCATGGCGTAATCGCAAATATTTCTTCAGTGTATTATCTGAACCTCTACTGGCAGATTCAAGATGATATAATTCAGCATACGGAGTCCACAATATTCGATAGCCCAGCTTACCAATTCGTAAACATAAATCCACATCATTAAATGCTACTTTGAGATGCTTTTCATTTAATCCACCAACTTCATTAAATATTTTACGTCGCATAACAAGACAAGCTGCTGTTACCGCAGAATAATTTTGAATTAAAAATGGTCGCCAATGATAACCTGGAGCTTCTTTTGCTAAAAATTTAAAATTATGACCAGCCATTCCACCTAAACCAACGATAACTCCAGCATGTTGGATAGTATCATTTGCATAGTAAAGTTTAGCTCCCACAGCTCCAATTTCCGGTCGTAACGCATGGCTAATCATTTCTGTTAACCAGCCAGAATTTATAACTTCTAAATCATTATTTATTAAGCCAATAATTTCTCCACTTGCATGAGAAACTCCAATATTATTTAATTGAGAATAATTGAAAGGAGCTTTATGCTGAATAATGCTTACTCGTTGATCTTGTTTAATTTTATTAAAATATTCTAAAGTTTCTGCTTCCTCACTACCATTATCCATGATTATAATTTCAATATTTTTATAGTCTGTCTGTTGCAAAATCCCAGTTACTGTACCACGTAATAGCTTTAATTTATCACGAGTTGGAATAATCAAACTTACTAATGGATGTTCTTGAGGTATAGAATAAATAACTCTAGTATGTCCAGCAATGGCTTCTTCAATTTTAACTTGTTGCTGTAATCGCTGAAAATGTTTTTGCAAAATTTGGCGATTGTTAGTAACAACTCTCTTTCCATGGAATAAAATTTGAGGAATATGTAGAATTGTTTGACTATCAATCTGCTCAATAAAACGTAAAGTTAAATCATAAGTATTTTGAAAATTATCAATTTTATTTATTATTGAGCTTCGATATACTGCTAAATTGTTGATATAATTTTGAGAATAAAATAAATCAGGATTCCAATCCGGTTTAAAATAAGGATCGTAACGTTTTCCATTACTATCTAGTTTATCTTCATCAGTATATATTAAGTTAACTGTAGGATTTTTATTAATAAACTCAACTGTTTTATATAAAGCATGACTTGGTAATTGATCTTCAGAATCTAGAATAATAATAAAATCACCAGTAGCAATGGTTGCTGCTGTCCTTAAATTTCCATCTATCTTTTTAATTCTCTTATCTGCTAACAAATTTTCTGGTAATTCCTCTGCTTGAATAAGCAATAATTCCCAATTAGAATAAATCTGTTTGACTATTGAGTTGATTCCATTTCCAGTACCAGTTACCTGAATTAATATTGAAATGGTAGGATTATAAGTTAATTTAGCCGATAAATCAGCTGAATTAATGGTATCGAACTGCTTAATCCATAAAGCATATTCTCTGGTATCATGCCAAGGCGTATATGGTTGTAATTTCGATTGTTGCCGAGTTTGAAAATAGTTAATTTTCCAAGCTTCAAAACTATCTAAAGTTTTATTAATATGATCTTTAGCGGTTATCCCGCCAGCTCGACCTAACAATTTCAAAATTATTTGGGCAATAAAATTTCCAATTTTCCAGGTAACCGAATGATAAACAGCCAAAGTATCTTGTTGTAAGCTTTGTGTCCATTGAATCAACTTATTAATATCTTGAGTGCGTTCATTAAGCTGTTGTTGCAAATTAGTAATTTCTGTTTTTAATTTAGCAATTTCAGCTGTATACAACTGTTTTTGAGAATTATTCAATATGGGTAAGTTCTAAATTACTATTGGAGTATAAAACGAGTAGCAATGAAGTAGTAGTTTAAAATTGCAGTTAAATAAACATCTTAAAACAATCTTTACTCAGAACTACCATGATATAGATTATTTACAAATTAATGCTAAATTTTTATCTGGATCATTAGAGGTAGTTATAGTCTGTTCATTAGTTGCAGGCAAATAACGTGCAGCTTGATAGTCATAAGGGGTTTGAGAACTACCATTAATTTTATTAACTATAAAACTACTTCCTTGCATTCTACATGATTTCTGCATTAAATTACTAGCTTCTACAACATCATCTGATAATATAACTAAAAATCCTTCTATACTAATATCAGGAGATTCTATCTCAATATTGCCATCTAAACCTAATTTAGAAGAAGCACTTACTAAACTATTAGGAGAGGTAATAAATTGTTTGGATTTAATATTTATATCCCCACCATGACCTGCATCAGCTTGTGCAGTGATTTTACCATTATTCATAACAACGAAAGTAGGGTGTTTAAGTGTGATATTGCCACCATTTCCACTGCCACCATTGACACTTGTTATAATTTTAGCAGATTGTAAATAAAGCAAATTATTAATTATTAACTTAATATTGCCCCCAGCCGCATTTTTGCTAGCCGTTGATATAAAACCAGTTCCATCTAATTTTATTTTATTAGCTTGTATAGTGATTGTCCCAGCTATTCCTGCGTTATCTTGTAAACTAGAGGATTCGGTTGAAATTGAACTGCTAAAATCTTCAATCATATTAGGAAGTGATGAATCTGAAATTAATATATCATTTGCCTGAATGGTAATTGTACCCCCATCTCCACTTCCATCTGTAATTGCACTTACATATCCACCTTCTAATAAAGTAAGTTGGTCAGTATTTATCTCAATATTTCCAGCTTTGCCTGCAAAACTAGAGGTGGAAATCATACCAGTTTTTTCAATTTCTATTTGGCCAGCTTCTATTTTAATATTACCACTATTACCTTCAGAATTAATACCATAAGCCAGCAATGCCGGTGCTCCACTAAAAGACATAGCCATGATTCCACTCGCAAAAAATGCCTCTGAAATAAAAAATTTAGCACCTGATATTTTTAGGAAGTCGTGTATTTTAACATTAATAGGAGCACTTGATTTAGAGCCAAAAGTTATTGTTAATATTGAAGCACTATCTGTGAGTGTGAGTTGGCCAGATTCTACTGAAATTAAACCTGAATTATTTTTTTCAGAGTTGGAGCTTGTGTTAATAACCATACTTTCAATGGAACTGGGCTTAATTAATTCAGGAATTACCTGACCTAAAAAGGTAAAATCACCCTCTACTTTTATATTTATTTTTGCTGAATTTCCAGTACCAATTGCGTTTCCGTTAATTGTTACTCCATCACTTGCATGTATTTGTTTAGCTTGTAAATTTATAGTACTACTTTGACCAGCTCCCATTGTATCTGTATTTATGCCAGAGTAATTTTTACCTCCTTGCATAATTAAATTACCCACTTGAATATCTATTAAATTACCGTCTTGATTACCAAGGGTTTGACTTTCAAGTTGACTATTAATTAATTGCAATTTTCCAGCTTTAATGAAAATACTGCCTCCATTATCTCCATTAACATTAATGTCAGTATTATAAGCGTTAATTTCTCCTCCATTGCCAATGAGTTCAACTTCAGAATCTGTCAATAATACTTTACCTTTGGAAGCTATACTTACTAAATTAATTTGCCCGGATTTTGTAAGTAGTTGGTTAGTATAAACTGGAATTTCAAATTTTAAAAATAATGTTTTATCTGCATATGTTCTAAATTGTTGTTCGCCAGATTCATCAAACACTAATTCACCATTTAATTCTAAATCTCCTCCTATCAAAGATAAAGTTTGATAATCAGGAACAGACAAATGGCTATCCTGGGTTGTTATTGTAGTTGGTGAGTTAGTCAGAAATCCAAATGCTTCAACTGGAGCAACTGTTAACAAACTATCATTTGGATTACGAGCATCAAATCGTCCTTCATTTCCTAAACTTAAATAATCGGCAGTACTGGCATGAAAGCTTCCTTGCACATCTAATTTGGAGTTTGGTCCAAACATAATTCCATATGGATTGAGGAAATACATATCTGCATTGGGAATTGTTGAACGGATTAAACCATCAATATTGGAAGGATTGCCACCAGTTACCCGGCTGATAATATTGTGAACAGAACTTGATCCTGAGAAGGTAGCTGTTTCTGAGCTATTTAAATTGAAGTCTTGGAAACTGTGGAAAAGATTATCACCATGTTGTTGGCCTAAATCTGAGGTTATTTGAAAATTGGGACCAGATAAATTAATTTGCTGGCCTAGTGTGCCGTCGGTAATTATTTCGGCATTAGTGAACGTGGTGGTTATTAATAGAGGGATTATTAGTGGGTATTTCATTTTTTCCTTATTTAAACAGGTAATCATAACTTAATATGAGTATTAATAATAGCACTCGAGAGAGTAAATCTACCAAAAATGGGATAAATAACGGTAGAACTGCGTTAACAGGTTGATCTTCACTTATACCTTGACATAGCATTAGATTAATTATAATATTAAGATAACATTTACGGTGTTTGTTTACAAATTAAACGGGAAATCAGTGTAAATCTGATACTGCCCCCGCAACGGTAAATGGGATTGTAAATTTAGCTGGTGAGTATTACTTTAATAAAAGTTGGATTTTGAAAGCAAGGTTAGAAAATATGTTAGGCAAGGAATATGAAACAGCATATGGATTTAATACTCATAGACCAATTTTGGTTTTTAAGTTTACATCATCAACGTTAAAAAATATCCATCTTTAAGTTTAAGAGAGCAGAAAATGAGTTAATTGTTTGAACAAAATTTAACCGATTTAAGGATAAAACATGATCTTGTTAAACTAAATTTTATATTGATTAGGATTTTTATCTTGTAAATCAGTTAAATAATGTTTCTCTGAGGGGAGCATAGCATCTCCTATACCACTCCAAAATCCCATTTGATTAATAACAATTGTAGAAAGAAGGCTAAAATGTAAAAAGAAAATACCGATGAAGTTGATTGGTAAGGGTATAAGACTAATAATAAAACTTTTTCGTAATTGGCTATCCAAACCATTAGCAATATCAAATAACTTACATAAATTAGATAAACTGCCATCCATAAAAACCACTTGTGCCAAATCTATAGCAATGGAAGTTGCACCACGTATAGAAATAGAAACATTGGCTTTTTTCATGGCAACTGCATCATTAACACCATCTCCGATGAAACAGACCGATTTTCCTTCTTGCTGAAGTTTCTCAACAATTTTAGCTTTATCTTCCGGCAAAATATCACAAAAATAATTATCCATACCAAGTTCTTCAGCCATTTTTTTGGTTGGTTGCTTATGATCTCCTGATACAATGGCAAGATATTTAATACCACGTTGACGTAACCCATTTATAATACTTTTAATTTCTGGGCGTAATGTTGGTTGTATTTCAATCGCTCCTTCTATCTTATTATTAATAGCAACCATTACCAATGAATAACCTTGAGAATGAGTATGTGCCATTGCTTTTTCTATGTTTTTTGGAATGGTTATGTTTTCCATAGTCATAAAGCGAAGACTACCTACTTTAATAACCAGGTTTTTGATATTCACTATGATACCATAGCCGATTTGATAGTTGGTATCTTCTACCTCAGGTAGGCTTAAATTAGAATTATTGGCTTTTTGGACGATAGTTTTGGCAATTGGATGTGCTAATTTACGTTCAGCGGCAGCTGCATACATTAAAATTTCATCTGCTTCGTAACTATCACAAATAATTATTTTACCAACTTCGGGTTGTTCTTGGGTCAAAGTACCAGTTTTATCAAATAAGATAGTATCTATCCCGGTCAATAATTCAAGAGAACGTCCATCTTTGATTAAAATACTATGATGAGAGGCTAAATTAAGATAATTGAGTGTACCAAGTGGCCCACTAAGCTTTATACGGTAACCAAAATTGGTATTGAGAGTCGCAGTTGCGCCGACTGGACCAACTACCAATAAGGCTAAACCAGTTAGACCTAACATAGGCCAAGCTGACTTATCTGCCCATTGTTCAGCTTTCAACTGGGCGATAGTTTTAAAGTCTGTAGTACGATTCAAAATTTGTCCAATTTGAGCAATCGTTGTATCAATTCCAGCTTTCTCGATTTTAACATGGATTTTACCAGTCATAATTGTTGTAGCCGCAAATACTTGATCACCTACACTCTTTTCTGCTGGTTGAGATTCTCCAGTTAATGCGTGTTGGTCAATAGTTGCCATACCTTTTATGATAAGACCATCAACTGGAACAACTTCACCGGTGTTGACTACCACAATATCATTGATATGTACAGCTTCTAATGGTATCTCAACTTCAACATTATCTTTTGAAATCCATACATTCCGTGGTTGTTGCTCAAAAACATTAATGAGCATATCTTTAGATTTATCTTGAGTTTTAGCTTTAATTTTATCAGAAAGATAATAAATCATATTTATAAAACTAGCAGCAAAATATTGATTAGTAGCGATAGCAATAATGACGAGTATCGTATCAATCATTTGCCCACTTAGTTTTTTTTCCTGCAATAACGTTGTTTCAGCTTCTTTCATATATGGTACAAAGTTGTACGCATAAATGCTAAGATTTAAAAATATGACTAGTGGAGATGAATAAAAAAACTGCCTTATGGTTGATACACCCAATGAAACATAGCTGGTTTTTAATTGATGTTGTTTATCATCTTTGTTATGAATAACCAATTTTTGTTCGGAATTATCCACCGAAAGTGCAGAAGATTTATCTGGTTTAATATCAACGGTTGGCTTATTACGAAGTTTTTCAAATAGCCTTATCCCACTATAAATAGTAATTAAAACCCCAGCTTCTATTAACATATTTGCTCAATTTTTGCTGGTTTTTCGGCAAGAATTAAAGCGAGCTGAGTTGGTAGCGGAATTTGTTTTATATTTATAAATCCCGTATCTTTAAGCCAAGAAGCGACTTTATTTCCAGAGCGATTACCAGCATTGGGGGAAAATCCCAATAGCAGATATAAATCCATCATGGTATCTAAAAATTGTCGTGAGGGGTTATTATCAATTCGCATAAAATCTTGTACAATAATAAGTCCACCCGATGATAATGCGTTATAAGCACGATGCAACACATGACGATTTTCTTTCTCAGATTGAATGACTATTACACCAGAAATTAGTACTGCATCATAATCATTATCTAACTCAATAGTATTAAAATCATCTTCTACTAAAGTAATTTGATTAGCTAAATTATTTTCATCTACAATTTTACGAGCTAATTCTAGCGGCTCTTTTTGATCAACAATAATACTCTTTAACTGGGGGTTAGCGGCACATAAAGCAACGCTGTAGCTTCCTGTTCCTCCACCTAAATCTAACAGTTTTTGTTTGCCATTAAGATTAACATTTTCAACCAGTTTTGCACCCTGTCCCATCATCGCACGATTATGCTGGGCTTTCATGTAATCTGCCCAATATGTGGAGGTATCTATGAAACCATTTTCAAAAGGTAGTTCTGTTCGGCCTTCAAGAAGTAATGTATCTAACTTTCCCCAAGTATGCCAATAATTAGTAATATGACATACATAATCGCCAAGGTATTTTGGTTGATGAGGAACAAGAAATTCATTCGATATTGCTGAATTAGTAAATTTATCTTCTTCTTTTTCCAAAAGTCCTAAAATAGCACAAGCATCAAGAAATGCTTGAATAAAACGAGGATTACTTGCCTTAATATGGTGCGAAACTTCCACTGATGAAAGAGCTTTTTTTTCTAGCAAGTTAAACAAATTAAGTTTAACTCCAGCTCTTATAACCGCAGAATTCCAGAAATTTAAAGTAAGATCGTAAATTTTATTTTCCATATATCTTCTCTAGTTTTTCTTTAGCCATATTTATCTTGAAATCGTAACATAAAATCTCGTAAAGCATGAACTCCATCCATTGGCATAGGATTAAAAAATGAAGCACGTATTCCGCCAAGCGAGCGGTGTCCTTGTAAACCAACTAAGCCTTTTTCAGCACCTTCTGCAATGAATTTTTGGGTAAGTTCAGCAGTTGGCAAATTGAAGACAATGTTAATCAAAGAACGACTATCAAGTTTAGCGTGTGGTTTATAAAAATCAGTATTTTTATCAAGTAACTCATAAATAATTGCTGCTCTCTGTTGAGCCAACTTATTCATATTCTCCAATCCACCAATATCTTCAATTAACCAGCGTGTCATTAACATAACTGTGTAAATAGCAAAGGTTGGGGGAGTATTATAAATAGAACGTTTTTCAACATGAGAACGATAATCAAGCATGGTATGGATATTATCCGGAATATTCTGTAAAAAATCATCACGTACAATAACAACTGTAACTCCAGCAATTCCAGCATTTTTTTGTGCATGGGCAGAAATCAGTGCATACTTGGTTACATCAATCGATTTGCTAATGAAATCAGAACACATATCGCAGACAAGTGGAATATCACCAACTTCAGGTATCATTGGAAATTGAATTCCTTCCACCGTTTCATTAGTTGTATAATAAACATACGTAGCATCAGAGTCAAACTGAAGTTCATGTTGTTTAGGAACTCTGGTAAAACCTTCATCATTTCCATCCCAAATAATGTTGACTTTACCTTCTCTACGAGCTTCCTTGATTGCTTTTTTACTCCAATATCCGGTTACGATATAATTTGCTGGACGATTCCGACCTTGCAATAAATTAATGGGAATCATGGAAAATTGTAGGCTTTCTCCACCCTGTAAAAATAGTACATGATAATTATCTGGGATGTTCATTAACTGGCGTAAATTTTTTTCCGCTTGATCAACAATATTCCTAAATGTTTGTGAACGATGGCTAATCTCAAAAATGGAAAGTCCGGTATTTTCATAGTCAAGCAAATCTCTCCTAACTTCTTCAATGACACGAGGGGGATAGATCGCCATACCACCAAAAAAATTGTATACTTCTCTTTTCATAAATTACTCTTAAAAAATTGAATCAATATTGTCTAGCAGTAAATTCAAACAAATGGAAATTACTTGTAAACAAAGCTATTATAATCAATTAAATATTTTACATCAGATTTGCTATATATCTTATTACAAATTAAATATTATCCTTTCACTATGATAGGAATCATAGCTGTTTTGTGTTGAAAATATCGACAAGTTATTGGAGGTGAAACTTTGAAAACTATAAATCCCTTAATATCATCTTCAGGAACACCAGCGGCAATAAGATGGGGAATTTGAGTTTCATTAAATAACGCTTCCCATGAATCATAATTATTTTTGAGAACGCCAGTTGAGGTTAGATTGCAGTAAGTCAGTATGCCATCTGACTTTAGTAATTGGTAGGCATTTTTAATAAAATTGATGAGTATGTTGTTCTTCTGCATTCAAAGGATAAGTGTCATAAAAAATTCCATCAAATGATTTTGGTTCTAGTGAAAGTACTGTCTCATAAGCTAGTCCCAAAATTGGAGTGACTTTATTTTGAGCTTTATGTTTAAATAGCATTAATCTTTTGAAGACATCATCATTGAATTCAATAATGACATGTTCCGTTGGACAATAAGATTGGATAGCGTAAGCAGAAATTCCCATGCCAAAACCACATTCTAATATCCGGCCACCATTACGAGTCACCACAGAGGCAAATATTTTCATATAAGGTGTTTCCCAACGTTCCATGACTGGATGACCTTCTATAATCAAAGCATTTTCAGTAAGTATTTCCTTTTTATCATGCCACCTGTCATAACATAGTTTTTCTTCTAAACCATGGTAACCACTTTTATTTAAATTTGCCATATTTTAGATATTTTTCTTTAAATTACTATAGTATTTCAATAATTAAAATAATCTTCTAATTCTCCCTTTCTACAAACATCAATTGTAGCACAATGGAATCCACCTCCAAGGGTTCGAGGATGACGCAATTGGAGTGGAATAACTTCTATTTTATATTTTTCAAGCATTTTAATCAGGTGAATTTGCCTTTTTTCCACGATGGCAAGATTTGGATTAATCATGATAAAATTCATACCAATCCAAGTAGTAGATAACGGTATTTTTCCTACATAACCAACATCAATCATCTCTGGACATTCTATTTGTTCCCAATTTTTTATTAAAGGTGGTATGTTTTGAGAATTAACCCGTTGGGGATTGATAATTACCAAACCAGGACGAAGAAAGGTAAACGTCGTATCAATATACTTGTGATTGTATAGATTATAGGAAGTATGTACCCGATACTCACTTCCTAAGGTGGATTGCAACCATTTAGCACCTAGTTCATTGCCAGAATTGGAAATGAGATAGAGAATATCTTTGCCTATTCTTAAAATATTTGCAGCATCAAAAAGTGGTTCTGCATTTGTCAAACAAATTTCAAAGCCATTTGGTGTATCATAACAATCATCTAATAATTGTGGTTTGGGAGCGGCAATCCAACGGCTACCTGATTGTAAATAGTCAATAAATATTTCTTTGTAGGCAAAAGTTTCCAAAAAACGGGAACGTAAAGGAGAGGGGACTTCTATTATCATATTTCCAATGGTTAAAATAATATCCCTTGGACAATAATTGTATAAACCATCTGTTTCCCAATCAGTTGTCTTAAAAACTTTAGCATGATCAATCACTTTTGGGCGACGAACTTTAATTCCAAGTTTTCGTAAAGTTTCTATAAATGTTTGTAAATCTTCTTCAGTTTCATTAATTACATAAGAAGGAAAAGCACCGAAAGGAATATCCCCTTGTTTTTCAAGTTCCGGAAAATCTATTGCGTGTACACTAATATCCGGCTTTGGCAACCGGGCATTAATGGCTGTACCAACGATGACTTCCTCTAGTGGATCCCATTCATTATGAACATTGACTAAGCTCATATAATATATTCTTAGTTTGGATAAAAAGTTGAATATGCAGAAAATAAACTAACCACAAGACCCCTACAAATAATCATGTTATTTAGGAATGGTTGTACTTTTTATTTATCTTATGCTTGTGTAACTTAAATCATTAACTGTCCAGATAAGGAACAAGAAGATTTAACTTTATATATATTAGTTGGTGGTGTCCAGTTCATAGAAAGTTGAGCTTTCATATCTAATTGTTCCGCCAATAACGGCCCACTTGGTAAATAATCAGCAAATGATGATGGAACTCCTTCACTAACTTTAATGGTAAAACTACTTAAATTAGTGGCAATACGGTGGCTACAAGGCGTATTAAGCAGTCCACTTGCATCAGAAAAACTATCTGACATTATGTATAAACTTTCAGCCAAATTTTCATCTGGAGTCTCAATAGCTACTATACCGTCTAACCCAAATTCTGAAGATGCACTAATAACTTCAGAAATTGGAACCTTATTAAAATTATAAATTCCATTAGTTAAAATATTAATATTGCCACCAGCTCCTTTCTTAGCTTTGGCAAAAATTTTCCCTTGATTTAATACCACAAACTCTGGTTGTAAAGTAATATTACCGCCATTTCCAAAATTTTCATTTACACTGGTAGAAATTTGACTATTGGATAAATAAACATAACCTAATGAATTTATAGACATATTACCACCATCAGCCTGAATAGCCGAGGTTTCAATAATGCTATCAGTTAGATATAATTTATTGCCAATTGTTAATTGAATTTGACCAGCATTACCAGAACCTTCACTACGAGCACTGATAAGGCTATTATTACTTAAACGCAGAGTTTCTGTCTGGATGGTCATATTACCACCAGTTCCTGTTCCAAAAGTTTTAGTAGTTATCAAAGCTTCAGTATCTAAATTTAGGCTATTTGCTGTTAATATAATAGTCCCAGCATTACCACTTTTTTCAGTTGCAGATTCAGTAATAATTCCACTACGATAAGTATTTTTACTTTGATCTTTACCGGAGATATTGGCAGTTTCTACATCAACTATGATAATCCCACCTTGACCAGACCCAAAAGTGGCAGTTCCTATCTGAGCACCATCTGATAATTGCAGGTTTTTAGCTGATATTTTAATCGTACCACCATCACCAGCATTTATAGCTTTGCCTTGAGCATTGGCTACTATACGACTACCATTTTTAGCAGCATTAATACCTGTAAGTTTTATATTGTCAGCTTGAATATTGATATTACCACCTTGGCCTGTTCCGCCACTCAAGACATTTACATTAGTGCCATTTAAAATATTTAACTGTTTGGCTGTCAATGTGATCGTGCCACCATCTCCAGAGCTATAAGCTATGCTTGAAATTCCACTATTAACTCCTCTCTTATCATTGCCAGTCAAAGTAATACTGTCAGCCTTCATTACAATCTTTCCACCTTGACCAGTTCCAATAGCATTAGATCCTATTAAAGCTCCATCATTAAGTCGAATATTTTTAGCTTCCATTGTGATTTCACCACCAGTACCAGCATCACCTGCTTTACCTCTAGTATTTGCTGCAATTGAACTACCTTGTTTTAGATTACCAATACCAGAAAGATTAATATTTCCAGTAGCTTTAATATAAATATTACCACCTTGACCGGAATTATATACAGTAGCATTAATAGAAGCACCATCAGCTAATTTTAAACTACCAGTTTTTATATTAACCTTACCAGCATTACCACTACTTCTTGCTGAAGTATTAATTCCAGAAGCTGAAAAAGAGCCATTAGTTTTAATTTTATCACCGGAAAATTCGGTAATACCTTTAACATTAAGAGTTATATTGCCACCATCGCCAGAAGCAGTAGTAGAACTCATCAATCTACTAGCTCCAGTTAATAGCAATTCATTTGCCTTTATATTAATATTACCAGCATCATTAGCATTTCTAGTATTAGCAGCTATTATGCTCTCATTTTCTATTAATAATTTTTCAGCCTGAATAAAAATACCTCCAGAACTATCACCACCACTTACAGTAATTAGTGAATTATGTATTGTTATATTACCAGCTTGGTTAGATGTTGGTGATAATGCAGAAATCTTATCTTTACCTGCAACGCTTACAATATTAATTTTTCCGGATGCAGCTGTAATTCTACTTTTATGGATATTGATATCTCCACCAATAAGTGAAAAAGTTTTACCGATTGGAGTAGCAATTTTTCTATTATTTTCAATTGATAATGCGGCTGGTGAATTAGTTAAAAACCCAAAATCTGCCACTGGAGCAACAGTCAAATTACTATTTTGTGGATTGCTAGCATTAAATTGTCCACCATCTTGTAGATATAAAATATCAGCACTACTAGCGTGAAAAGAACCTTGCATATCTAACACTGCATTTGGGCCAAATATTAGACCAGCCGGATTAATTAAATAAAAATTAGAATTTGGAATAGTATTAGTTAATGTACCATCGATATTAGAAATTGAACCACCAGTGACTCTGCTAATAATATTATTAATATTATCAGGACCAGAAAAGGTAGCACTTTCATTAGAGTTTAAATTAAATTGAGCAAAACTATGAAACAAGTTATTTCCATATTGTTGTCCTAATTCTGCTCCAATCGCATAGTCAGGCCCATTTAAAATACCATCATTGAGAGTATTGTCTAATATAATTTCTGCATATAGATTAGTGTTAAATAATACTAAAATAAGTAAATATTTCATAATTATATTCCTTGTTATATTAAAATTCCTTAACAAAAGTTTCAGAATAGTTAATACTAATATTAGTTCACGAACATATATATTTCAAGCAATATTAATAATTTAAACTACTTAAATATTTAGATTGTTGGCAAGATATATCGAAATTAAAAATATTGATGGGAGATATGTATTAAAGTGAAAACATCCGATAGTTCTATAACCGGAGTAATTATTCAATATTGGTTTGAGCAAGAATGATAATTTCTAATTATCCTCTGCCCAAATACTAATTTTCAGTCAGAATAGTAGTTAATGTTCAAAAGAATAACCCAACTGCTGTAAAGCTCTTTCGTCATCACACCAACCTTGTTTTACCTTAACCCACAATTGCAAAAAAACTTTATTATTAAGCCATGCTTCCATGTCTTCTCGAGCTTCTTTACCAACTGATTTTAAAATCTGACCTTTTTTTCCAATCACAATTCCCTTTTGACCATCAGTTTCTACCCAAATCAATGCACTAATATTAGTTATTTTAGGCAATTTTTTAAACTGTTCTATTTGGACTGTTAAACGATAAGGCAATTCATCTCCTAAACGACGTACTAATTTTTCACGCACTATTTCAGAAAATATAAATTTCTCTGAACGATCGGTAATTTGTTCTTCTGGAAATAATGGGATACCATTTGGTAACAAATTAACTATCTTAGTTTCAAGCCGTTCTAAATTTTGATCTTTTAATGCCGAAATAGGAAAGATTTCAGTAAAATTATGCTTAACAGTAACTTTTTGTATATATGGCAATAAAGTATTTCTGTTAGAAATTTTGTCAATTTTATTAACAGCTAAAATTACTGGAACTGAGGTTTTTTCTAAAGCTTTTGATACATAATTATCTTCATTGGTCCATTGCAATGCCTCAACTAACCAAACAATAACATCAACTCCTTCTATACTATTTATAACAGCTCGATTTAAATAACGGTTCATCGCATTATACATGCGTTGATGTAATCCTGGAGTATCTATATATATAATTTGATTATTATTTTTGGTTTTAATGCCAAGTAAACTATGACGAGTAGTTTGAGGTTTACGAGAAGTTATACTAATTTTTTGACCGAGTAAATAATTAAGTAAAGTTGATTTACCAACATTTGGTCGACCAATAATGGCTACATAACCACAACATCCTTCATTTAACATTTAACACACTCAAGGCTTTTGCAGCCGCAGATTGTTCAGCTCTACGCCGAGTTTCACCATTACCATAGGTAGGTTTTATTAACCCCGCTATTATACATTTAACTTCAAATATTTGGGCATGGGGACTACCCTTAATATTTAATACTCTATAATCAGGCAAAGGTTTTTGTTGAGATTGTAAATATTCTTGTAAGCGAGTTTTAGGGTCTTTAATTTGTTCGGGTAAATTTTTTAATAAATTTTTCCACAATTTTATTACTATTGCTTGACAAGTGTTAATATCACTATCTAAATAAATAGCTCCTATCACTGCTTCAACTGCATCTGATAAAATCGAAGCCCGTTGCTCACCTCCAGTTTTCAACTCACCACTACCAAGCAGTAAATATTTTCCTAAATCAATTTGATGAGCAATTTTAACCAAAGCATCTCGCTTAACTAAATTTGCTCGTAAACGGGTAAGTTCACCTTCATTTGCATTCGGAAACTGGTCAAACAATGTTTTTGCTATAATACAACTTAGCAAAGCATCGCCTAAAAATTCTAAGCGTTCATTGTTTAAACTGCCAGCACTGCGATGTGTTAAGGCAGTTACCAAATTTTGTTCATTTTTGAAATTATAAGCCAAAGCTTGGCATAGATAAGAATAATTCAAGGTATCTCTACAGTATTTTTAAATTGAACCAAAAATGAAACATTAGCCATCAACGGTTTAGTTTGTTCATATTCAACTGTTATTTCAATGCTTTGCCCTCTTCTTTCAATATTAACAAATTGCTTGATATTATCTCTATTAAATAACTTAACATCTTTTTTGCTTAAAAAACTAAGAAATAGTTGGTATATTTCTCTATCTACTTTCTGAGTCACATTTTGTTCTTCTGCAACTTTTTCTAACGCACTAGAGACATTCCAATTTTCCATATAGATTGGAAATAATTTGAAGAAAAACACTAATGAAGAAATTATTATTATAGACAATAATAAAAATGATGATCCAGAACCACGTTGTTGATTGATATTCATAAATATTTTCCAATTAGGGTATATTTTAATCATGAAAGTTATGCAGTTTGTTATTATACTTAGAAAGTACTTTATTAGTCAAGTCTATCAAACTTTGTATAAATTTAGAGTAAGGATATTTAAAGATTATGTTCATAAATAAAATTTAGGTTAATATTTAATTATTTGGTAATATGTAGTTGGACTTTATAATAATTGGGGAAATTAAATGTCAAAGCGAATAAATTTAAATGGTTACAAAAAACCTAAGATTGATAAAAACTCAATATTAATAAGCAGTTGTAAAGTAAATTTGATATTGAGCATAATGTTACTCCATTATTCTGTAGTTGCAGAAGTAATTACTGATGGTTCTCTTGGTAAATCAGTAAATTTATCTGGGCCTGAATTTCAAATTACATCTGATTTAGGTCAACAATATGGCAATAATCTCTTCCATAGTTTTCAAGATTTCAATTTACAAAGTCATGAATCCGCTATTTTTTCAGGTTCTAATGATATAAATAATGTTATTAGTCGGGTAACTGGTGATAAGCCTTCTAATATCGACGGTTTGATTCGTTCTACAATTCCTAATGCTGATTTTTATTTCCTAAATCCACATGGAATTATGTTTGGTTCTAACGCTAAATTAGACATACAAGGAAGCTTTCACGCCAGCACTGCTAATTACTTGAGATTAGGTGACAAAAAATTTCAAGTTGATTTAGCCAAAGAGAGTTCATTGAGTATCGCTCCAGTTGAAGCGTTTGGATTTTTAAGTATACCACAATCTATTACTACTCAAGATAGCCAACTTACCGTACCTTATGGTGAAACATTATCGTTGATTGGTGGAAATTTAGCATTCAATGGTCAAGCAGAAGTTATTCAAGATGATAAAATAGCAAGTAGTGCAAGTTCTTGGTTATCTGCTCAAGGTGGTAGAATAAATATAGCTAGTGTAGCTTCCAAAGGTGAAGTTATCCTCAATAATACTGACTTAGAATTTAATATGGCGGGAGGCAAAATTACTACTACTAATAGCTTATTTGATGTCAGTGGAGCTGGTAGTGGTAGTATCTTTATTCGTGGTGAACAATTCGTCATGACTGACTCAGTATTGCAGGCGAACACTTTGGCCGAACAAAATGGTCAATTGATTGATATTAAAATGAATAAAAAAATTAATATTAGTGGTAATACTAATAAACTTGCTATATCATCCAAAACCTTTGGTTCTGGAAATGCCGGGAATTTAACTATTAATACCGATGTTTTAAATATTGATAAAGTTT
>DRQV01000077.1 GCA_011371325.1 Thioploca sp. | reverse complement strand
GTAAATCCTCCAAACTACTTGGATTAGTTGGACAAGCTAAATTATTCAGCCTAAAACCATGCCAACAAGCTACTCCATTCGGTGGACATTTACTTTTAATATAACCTTCCTAAGCTGCATCCCAACCCACTGAATAGTTCTAGCTTCACATTTATTATACAAACACCAACCTTGATAAACCAGATAAATATCTCTAGCTCTTTCCTTGTTGGTAGAATCTGGAATAAAACAGTCATTGATAAAATTCTCAAAAGTTTTCTGCTCTACTTTACCTTTCAACTGTTGATTAGTAGGAATAGAATATTGACCAGTTTTGCGGATGCTGGGCAGGACTTTTTCAAATACCCAATCCTGAAAAATTACCGCTTCTTTCTTACGACTACCAAAAATAACTCGGTAAAAATTAGGTTCATTAATGAAGTTAAGCCTTGCTACACTTCGTTCAAAAGCAACCTCATTTGAAATGACCCCGCTTTTATTAAGTCTTTTTAGTAATTGTGATGGATTACCAATTTTCAAAATATCACAAGCATCTTTAAGACAAAACCAAGGCTCTCCATTCTCATCAACCATAGTCCTTAGTTGATTGGATTCAAATTCAAAAATTATTGCTTTACTTGGTTCTTCAGTCTGAAATTCTTGTTTTTTAGCTTCTTTAACTGCGGTATCAAAACTAATATCAAACCATTCACCTTGTTGCCTATATTCAGCAAAGTGCTTATGTAAACATCTCTCAATTTTAACGGCATTTAAGCAAAGTGGAAATATATGTTGCTTAACAACTTTAGTACCAGTGGCTTTAGCAATTTCAGTGATACGTCTTTTGGGACATGCACTACGGCCTATTTTGATTAAACCACCTTTGGCTTTGACTATATAAATATGGGATAACATGGATTGTTCCTTAATTGGGTAGCAGTCTGCTATACTATTTGTACGGCAAGACTAGCTGGTTTAGTTAATTGTCTAGGCTTGGGGTTGTCGATAAAACTACCCTAAACCACTTACCAACTATTTAATCAGAAAATTATATCATTTGCAAATATTTAATAATTATTCTGAATTTTGCTGAGGTTTTGCATCAGTCTACCACTGGAAATCTCCTAATCCTTAAATATATAGGTGTTGCTGAATTAGATTTAACCAAATTATAAATTAAATCCATGTTATAATCACTTAAAAAATCACCTATAAACTAAAAAATAGTTACTAAACTTGGAGTCCTGATATGCGTCGTTCTCGTTTATTTGTAGAAATATCATTATCAGTTGGACAAGAAATTATTTTAGCAAAAGATTTATCCCATTATCTGTTAAATGTATTGCGTAAACAAATCAATACTTCAATAACTTTATTTAATGGACAAGGTGGTGAATATGTTGCAAATTTAGTCAGCGTAACTAAAAAATTAGCCAAATTACAAATCTATGAATATAAAAATATTAATTATGAATCACCATTAAAATTAACATTAGTACAATCGGTTTCTCGACCTGAACATATGGATTATACCATTCAAAAAGCAGTAGAATTAGGAGTCCAAAATATTGTACCAGTGATAACCGAACGTAGTCCACCATTACACAAGATTGATAAACGTAGACAACATTGGAATAAAATTATTATCGGTGCCTGTGAACAATCTGGCAGAAATCATTTACCCCAATTACACGATGTAGTTACATTAACAACTTGGTTAACTGAATCTCAAATTGGTGATTGTTTAGTTTTATCACCAACTGGAATCCACAATTTATGTGTATCACTATCCAGACATAACATTCAACATCCGATAACAGTCCTAGTTGGACCAGAAGGTGGTTTATCTGATTTAGAGATAGAATTAGCAATCGAAGCTGGCTATTTAGATATTAATTTAGGCAAACGAATATTACGCACTGAAACAGCAGCTACTGCAATATTATCAATATGTCAAATATGGCATGGAGACTTATGTTAATTGGGATAAAATTCACTGAACCAAGTTTCTAAAATAACTTGAGCAGCAACGGCATCTAATTGTCCTGATACTCTTTCAGCCGCTGCGATTGAAGATAATCTTTCATCAATAGTATATACTGGCACATGATAACGTCCATGTAACTTCTGACAAAAACGTTGAACTGCAATGGTCATTACACTATCCGATCCATCATTATGTTTAGGTAAGCCAACTATCATTTTATGTGGTTGCCATTCTTTTATCAAAGCATTAATACTTGCCCAATCTATTTGTTTATTTTTTACTGATATAATTGCTAAAGGACTAGCAGTTTTAGTAATAGTTTGTCCTATTGCTACTCCAATTCTTTTACTACCATAATCAAATCCCATGAAATACATTTTTATAACCGTTTAAGTTTATATCTTATTTCAGTATAATATATTTGAAGTATAATTGAATTTATCGTATTTCAATCGACACTGAGAAAAATTTATGCAAGATAAATTATTAATTGTTGATGATATTCCAGCCAATATCAGCTTATTATTAGACTTTTTGACCGATGTTGGATTTAAAGTATTAGTAGCCAAAGATGGGGCAGCAGCTATAAAAAAAGCTGAATATGCTCATCCAGATTTAATTTTATTAGATATAATGATGCCTGGTATAGATGGATTTGAAGTATGCAAAAGATTAAAAGCTTTACCTACAACTCAAGACATTCCAATTATTTTTATGACAGCATTATCTGATACTGTTGATAAAGTAAAAGGTTTTTCATTAGGAGCAGTTGATTATATTACTAAACCGTTACAAGCTGAAGAAGTTTTAGCTCGGGTTTCATCCCATTTAAATTTGCGTAAGTTACAACAACAATTAGAAGATGAAATAAAAGTTCGTGATACTTATGCAGCTGAATTAGAAGAACGTAATTTAGAATTAAAGTCTTTCGCCCACACTGTAGCTCATGATTTAAGAGGCCCTTTAACAGGTATAATGGCTCTTAGTGATCGACTTTTAACTACTGATAATAGTATTCAATTGCCTAAATATTTACAATTGATTAGTGACTCTGGGCAAAAAATGTTAGAAATTATTAATGCATTATTATTATTAGCTGGAGTTTCCCAACAACATACTATTAGAACTGAAGCTATTGATATGAATGATATTATAAATCAAGTTTTGGAAAAAAGATTGAATCATCTAATTAAAGAATTACAAGGTGAAATTGTCTTTCCAGATACTTGGCCAATAGCAAATAGTTATGCTCCTTGGATTGAAGAAGTTTGGGCAAATTATATTAGCAATGGTTTAAAATATGGTGGTAGACCACCTAAATTAGAATTAGGGGCAAATCTGCAAGAAGATAACATGATAAAATTTTGGATACATGATAATGGTACTGGCCTTTCTAAATCATCCCAAGCTAAATTATTCACTCCTTTTACACGTTTACACGATGATAATGTAGATGGATATGGTTTAGGTTTATCTATAGTGAGACAGGTAATAGAAAAACTCGGAGGAGAAATTGGCATAGAAAGTATTGAAGGGAAAGGCAGTACATTTTACTTTACTTTACCAGCTATGTAACTATATTTATTCATAATTTTTCCAAAATCCAATTTCTATTAAAGAACTTGATACCAAGTATATAGCAAACTAAGTCACTCCATAAAAAACCTCGACCAATGAGCTATAAACTTATTTTGCCGAATTTCATCGATCCAAGGTTCATGGTATAACTGGATGATTTTAAATAAAATTATCCAACTACCACACTGACTAATTTTTTAGGCACGACAATCACTTTTTTAATAGTTTTGCCAGCAATAAATTGTTGTACTTTAGTTTCATTTAATGCTGTTTGCTCAATAGTTTGCTTATCAGCATCAACTGCTACAGTAATTTTACCACGCATTTTACCATTTACCTGTACTACCATCTGTAATTCATTGCGTACCAATGCTTTTTTATCAGCTTGTGGCCATTTAACATCCAAAATTGATTCTGAATGTCCCAAAGTTTGCCATAATTTTTGAGTAATATGCGGAACGATTGGAGCTAACATCAATACTACAGCTTCTAATGCTTCTTGAGTAATTGCTTGAATTTGTGGAGAATTTGAGCTACGGTTTAAATTATTCAGTAATTCCATTATTGCAGCAATTGCTGTATTAAAAGTATATCTACGACCGATATCATCACTTACTTTAATAATAGTCTCATGTACTTGACGACGTAAAGTCTGTTCAATTTCAGTAAACTTATCAGGAGTCAAAGTTGGAACTTGAGTTTCAACATGAGTATGAACTTGTTTCCACAAACGTTTTAAGAATTTAAATGCACCTTCTACCCCAGCATCCGACCACTCCAAAGATTGTTCTGGTGGAGCTGCAAACATAATATACAAACGGATGGTATCCGCTCCATATTCTTCAATTAAACTTTCTGGATCAATGCCATTATTTTTCGACTTTGACATTTTTACCACACCGCCACTTTCAACTGGCTGACCATCAGATATTAATCTAAATTTAATCTCTTCACCATCAGAATATTCTTCCACTTCATCAGACGGATACCAAGTAATTTGTTCACCAGTATCACGATAAAAACTCTTAGCTAACACCATACCCTGGGTTAATAAATGAGCAAACGGTTCATCACCTTGCACCAAACCCTCATCCCGCAACAAACGGTGAAAAAAACGAGCATATAATAAATGTAAAATAGCATGTTCAATTCCACCAATATATTGATCAACTGGTAACCAATATTGCACTCTCTCATCCAACATACTGGTCTTGCAATCGGCACTAGCATAACGAGCATAATACCAAGATGATTCCATAAAAGTATCAAAAGTATCTGTTTCACGCTGGGCATCAACACCACATTTTGGGCATTTTACCTGATAAAAATTGGAGTCTTGCTGTAATGGTGAGCCAGTTTTTCCCATCATCACATCTTCTGGCAATACCACTGGTAAATCAGTAGCTGGAACTGTACCACAATCTGGACATTCAATCATTGGAATCGGGCAACCCCAATAACGTTGCCGAGACATTCCCCAATCTCGCAATCTATAATGAACTTTACGTTTACCTTTATCCTGATTTTCTAAATATTCAGCAATAGCAGTGAAAGCTTGTTGTGAAGTCAAACCATTAAATTGGCCTGAGTTTACCAATATACCTTTGTCTACATAAGCTGCTGTCAACTTTTCTACAAACTGACCATCCGTTGGAATAATCACTTGCTTAATGGCAATAGCATATTTTTGGGCAAATTCAAAGTCTCGTATATCATGAGCTGGCACTGACATAACTGCTCCAGAGCCATAACTCATCAATACGAAATTAGCGACCCACAATGGCAAAATTTCACCAGTAATCGGATGAATAGCTTGTAAACCAGTATCCATACCTAATTTTTCCATAGTTTCCATATCAGCTTCAGCAGTACTAACTTTACTACATTGCTTAATAAAATTAGCTAATTGAGGGTTATTTAATGCAGCTTGTTTAGCTAACGGATGTTCAGCTGCTACTGCTACATAAGTTGCTCCCATTAGAGTATCTGGTCGAGTGGTAAATACAGTTAAATTTTCATTACCAACTTTGAACTTAATCTCAACTCCTTCTGAACGACCAATCCATTTTTGCTGCATAATGCGTACTGAATCTGGCCATTTACCTTCTAACTCTTCCAATCCTTGTAGTAATTCTTCGGCATAAGCAGTAATCTTTAAAAACCACTGAGAAATTTCTCTTTTTTCCACCAAAGCTCCCGACCGCCAACCACGTCCATTAATAACTTGCTCATTGGCTAATACGGTTTGATCGACTGGATCCCAATTAACTGGAGCGGTCTTTTTATACACTAATCCTTTGTTATATAACTGAATAAATAACCATTGTTCCCAACGATAATAATCTTTATCACAAGTAGTTACTTCTCGTTGCCAATCATACCCTAACCCAAGTTTTTTCAATTGGTTACGCATATAATCTATATTTTCATATGTCCATTTAGCTGGTGGGATATTATTTTTTATTGCAGCATTTTCTGCCGGCATTCCAAACGCATCCCAACCCATTGGCTGTAATACATTTTTACCAAGCATACGTTGATAACGAGTTATTACATCACCGATGGTATAATTGCGAACATGGCCAATATGTAAGCGACCACTAGGATATGGAAACATACACAGACAATAGAATTTTTCTTTATTAGGGTCTTCAGTTACTTCAAAAGTGTGTTGCCAATTTTGTTGGACTTCTGGTTCGATGGTATTTGGGGTATAATGTTTAATAGTCATTGGTTAATATTACTTGTTAATTTGTTGTATATTTTAACATAAGATTGGTTTTAATAAATTTTCATTAATTACATATACTGGCACAATATTCTGGACATCTTTAAATAATCAGATTAAAAACAAATCTTTATGAGACAATAGGATCAATCAAATTATCAATAATTAGAAAATGTTCTTATGAATATGAAACCATCTTAAAGGAAATAGCCATTCTCTGTGGGTAACTTGTTTTTAGAGTTTTTTACTTAAAATTAAGCAAATATTAAAAATATTATTAATTCGTAAGCCATATACAAAACACATGCTTGCCCTTGCTCGCCATCGTGCCAAGCTAAATCCGAAATCTTGGAATTAATTGTAAAATTATGAAATAGATTGTTATTACCCAATGGGTGAGAGGTAGTTTACTCAAGTCCCATCTAACCAAAGCCTAACCAGCAGGTTAGTAGTGAACTCTACATGCAAAACCAGCAATGGACGTGTGAAGCTAGAGGAGAATGTAGGCTGTGTGATTGAGCCCCGAAATCGGCTGTGGTCATTGGATAAGTCTCAGATAGACCGAGACAAAAACCGACGCTACAAGTATTGCATAAGTTGGTATTTTATATTTCATAACTTCCTCTTTTACAGTGTTTTGAGTGACATGATGAAATTGTATTATTATGAGCCGCCGATAGGTCGGTTTCCAATATTTAGTTAGAAATTATAACCTACGAATTAACTCTTTAAAATGATTCCAATCACGAAAACATCACACACAATACCCTGAATTAATTCAAGTTGACCATATTTTACAACTTGTAATTCTTGCATAGTTTACCTCATTATTTGAAATTTGAGGCCAGATTTAATTCGAGCCTGACGACTAAGCTCACCGGCGGCAATGGAACGCAGCGGAATTGCCGTCCGGTGCAGCGCCTTGTTAGCTTTTATTCCATTTTGCTTTGCAGCCCACTTTTAAAATTAAAAACTACGTTCTACCCTGACAACAATAACCATGTCTGGCTTCCTATTTACCCTAGCCAGATCGTCAGGTAACTCTTTAAGTTTTTTTCTCCAGTATCCAACATAGCGAACCTCTTTGAATGTCGCATTAAAATACTTCCTTAATGATTTAGTGAATGAATCACCAATGACCCAAATATATTTATCTGATAGCGGATTTTTGTTCTTTACAATAGAAGTAGCCCCAAATGTTGTTTTCTCCTGATTAGGAATTTCTGTTTCTGTCCACACTGGCTTATTGGTAAAAATAACACTCCAGTTGTCCTCAGCATGCAGTGGAAATTCCGTTAATTTAGCAATATTCTTGATAATATCTCCTCTGCAGGTAGAGCCACGATGTTGAAAATCAACTTTCGGAATAGGCAAGCCAATAAGTTTTGAAAAACCAGAGTAAGCCAAGAAACTACCTTTGTGATTCCAGTGTGTATCTGTCATCCAATACAGAATTCCCTCCGTCTCCTTGAGGCGAAGAAAATCTTCTGTTGGATTGTATACGATAAGATTTGGAATATTTTTCAAGCTATCCAAAAAGAAGTCACTGTATTTTTTAAGTGGCGGCTTAAATTTATCCGGCAAATATTCAGGATAAATGCTTGACTTATTGGGACCAAGAATAAAAACAATTTTTGTCCCATATTTAGCTCCTGCGCTTGCAATATTAGAAAATAATTGCTTGGTAGTTTCTATCTCGCCAGTAGATGGAATAATATCAAGTAAAAGTTTTGCCACTGTATTGTTGTAGGCATTACCTAGAAATAACCAGTCACCCTTTCCCCTGTACCATGCTAATGAATTACCAATTTGATATTCCGAACCTCGTCTTTTAATTGATAATTCTTCAACTGTACGTGCTTGAGAAATCTCCATATTGCTAACAACAATACCTGAGACTCCAATCATAAACATTAAACCACTGAGCGTAGCGACCTTCAATCCTGTATTTTTTTTACCAAACCGAAACGGCTTCTCAATCAATTTCATTGTGAGCCAAGCAAGCACTATAGAAATCACAACAGTTACGATACGGATGTTACGACTAGGAGTTCCATTCTCAATAATCTGTGCAAATGAGAGTAACGGCCAGTGCCACAAGTAAAGTGGATAGCTAATCAAACCGAACAAAACTAAAAGTTTAGTAGATAAAATTCGCCTGTTAATCCAAGCCGCAGGGCCCGCCGATATAATAAGTAGAGCAGCAAAGACAGGCACTAACGCCCACACACCTGGAAAATAAAAGTCCTTAGCAATTATTGCGAAGCCATACACCAACAATACCAGCCCTGTAAAAGCAGACAGATTGGATAGCGTTATTCCTTTCTCAATCTCTTTATCCCTATATATTGTGGATACAATAAAATGATCTAGCTTCAGCCTAAAAGCAGCTAAGGATGCCTTTTTGTAGATTGTTACCCATGCCAACAACCCTCCACACATCAATTCCCAAAATCTTGTCAATGGTGAGTAGAAAGTGTCGACAGGGTTCTGTTTTATATCACTTAGATTGAGATAGAAAGACCCCGCTGCAATCGCCAGCGTTACAGCAAAAAAATTGAATTTTCGTTTCCAAGTAAGCCAAAGCAACATTGGCCAAATAATATAAAACTGCTCTTCTATGCCCAAACTCCATAAATGAAGTAAAGGCTTAGTCTCTGCTGAATTATCAAAGTAACCAGACTCTTGCCATAACAAAAAGTTGGAAATAAAAGATACTCCTCCCGCTATGTGCTTACCCAGTTGCTTGTACTCATCAGTTAGAAGTGAAAACCAACCAAAAACGAGGCAAGCGCTCAGTACAACTATTAATGCTGGAAATATGCGCCGAATTCGTCGAGCATAGAATTCCCGAAAGGTAAACTCCCCTTTATCCAGATTTTCATAGATAATACCTGAGATAAGAAATCCTGATATGACAAAGAATACATCTACGCCTATGAAGCCACCCTTTACCCAACTCGGAAAAGCATGAAAGCCAACCACTGACAATACTGCAATTGCTCGCAAGCCATCAATGTCAGGACGATATTTAGGGTGCAAAAGATGCTTATTATGCTGTGACATACGAGAGCAAGATCCTTATTATAAAGCTAACACCATTCTTGAGCCGCCGATAGGTCGGGAGCAAGACCAAGTTAGAATTGATGTTACTTTAATTGACTTAAAAATATTTTTTAGTTGTTTAAAGGAGGTGATAAATCCTATTTCAATTGAATAGATAAGCCTGTCTTCCCATGTTGCTCTTTTTTCTTGAATCATAGCAGTATGTTCTTTGGCATTGTATCCTTTGGTATCAATTAAATCCAATTTTTCCCTAAAAAGTTTAGCTATTTCAATATGGATGACAAAATTATTTTTACCAATTCTATCAGGCAAAGTATCTATTGCTTTATTGAGAAGAACGTAATTATCTCCTCCTATATCTCTCCACTCAAGTATTCTAGATTCGATAAAAATATCAATCATCTCTAACCTAAGAGTTGGTGAAAGATAAATTGCTAAATCTAACATTATTTGCAAATTTGCCCAAACACCTCGATTTTCTGGTTTTCCACCTCTTTGAGATTTTATGACAGAAAATTGTTTTATATACTTGCTGTAAATCACTCTATTTTTAGAGTCTTTTTCCAAACTGTGAAATTCCCAGCTTGTATTTTTTCCATATTTGGCCTCGACTTCTTGAATAAATTCCCAAGTTTCATTTCTTCTCAAATATTCTTCAATGGTTATTTCTTTGAGTCTTCTATTTCGTCTATAACTATTGCCAATAGCCAAAACATCATTTAGACTTCCCATTTTTGTTAGATGTCCAATTGTAATAGTATGGTTATTTCCAAGTTGGATTACCATCATTTGGTTAGTTTTCATATTTATTTTAGCTATTTTAAACCTACCATCATTTTAACATACTATTATTTAATGTAATATTTCTTACTAACACCATTCTTGAGCGGCTGAAAGTCAGCTCCAAGATAAAGTTAGAATTAATTTCTATATTGCTTGATTGCTTGATTATAAAGTTGACGAGCTTTCTTTTGGTCAACACTAATCTT
>DRQV01000076.1 GCA_011371325.1 Thioploca sp. | reverse complement strand
ATAAAATGGCCCTTCATCTGCGTCTAACCCAAGCCATTTCATGCCGTCAAGGATTGCATTAATAGATTCTTCAGTAGAACGTTCTCGATCGGTGTCTTCAATGCGTAGGACAAATTGACCACCATGTTTACGGGCATATAACCAGGAAAATAGTGCTGTACGGACTCCACCAACATGTAAATAACCAGTGGGACTAGGGGCAAAACGAGTACGAATTGTCATATATTTTTAAATAATGGCTTAATGTATATAAATATTATCCCTTATAGGAACAAGCTATGCAAGTTTTTAATTCAATACATCTATTGATTTATAATTAAAATGGTGAAAGTAAATAAGGAAATATTATAATATAATATACCGTGATTCTGGATCAGGCTCGCTATCTTCCCATATTTTATTAAATAGCTGTAATAATTTTTTTATTTTTGGATAATCCTTAAAATTAACAGTAGCAGCCAAAGTATCCGTATGAGGACGATGCATTATTCCAATACGATCTACCAACATAAAAGTATCTGGAATATGCCTATGTATTTCAGCTATACTACGAAATTGAATCAGGCCGCCCAAACGTTTACTAAGATGAAATACTAAATGCCCACGTTGAGAAACTTTTTTAGTGTTATGTAATAAAATTCGAATCCGTGAATGTCGACTAAGAAGAGCTAAATCTTCAATTGCATCAAAAAATTCTTGATTATCATATATATCAGGGTCAAAATCTTGACTTAAAATATCTAAATGAAATTCAGCTTGTTTAAGCATTGCTACAGCAACTATTTGATTATCTTCTTCATTAATACAAATAAATTCTTCATCAGTTTCTCCTAATATGTAACGATCTATATTTTTAATTATCTCGTCAATTTTTTCCATTAGTATTATTCTGAGTAATGTTTTATATAATAGTTAATAATTTTTTCTGGATCATCAGCTTCTTCCAAAATACTTTGTGGAATTGGTAAAAGATTATTCTCCAATAATAGCCATTCAAGATTGGACAATTTAGAAATTGTTAAAGGCAAACTAGTTAATTTATTATCCCGAAAATCTAACCATTCTAATTCGCTTAATTGAGATATTTTTGATGGCAAAACTTCAATGTTATTTTCATTAATATTTAACTCCCGTAATTTGTGCAAGTCAAAAATAGCTGCTGGAACCATAGTTAGGAAATTAGTACTTAAATCTAGCTCTCTTAATTTAGGTAATTGAGAAAATTCTTCTGGTAAGGTTGTTAATTTAGCATTGCTTATATTTAAAGTTTTTAATCTAGTCATTAGAAAAATATTTGATACAATATTGATTAATGGATTATTACTAAGGTCTAAACTGCGTAATTGAGATAATTCTACAATTTCTGGTGGCATAGCTATAAACTTATTATAGCTTAAATCTAACTCTTTTAACTTGGTTAATTGAGAAATTTTTGCTGGTAATACAATTAATTGATTGCCACTAACATTCAAATTCCGGAGCTTCGATAACTTAATGATGCTTGGACTTAACATAGCTAAATTATTATTTTCTATATGTAATGTTTCTAGCTCAGATAATTTGGCAATTTCTGCTGGCAAAGTCAATAGCTGATTATCACTTAAATCCAAATTTTTAAGCCTAGATAATTTAGCAATTTCTACTGGCAAAAAAGTAAGCTGATTATCGTTAATAGCCAAACATTCAAGATGAGACAATTCAAATAAAGCATCAGGAAGCTTGGTTAAACCATATTCAGAAATATCAAGATCAGTTTCACCAGTTTTTGCTACTTGTTTAATTAATGTAAGTATTTCTTTTAGCATTATTTTATAATTTAAAAGATGGTGGCACATAAAATATTCTTACTAACTTCAGTTACAATATATTAATACTATAATACCATTTTGAGTTTATGCACCCTACTATCTTCTCTTAAAAAAGTGATTACGAAATAAACTTTATCCATTTAATTGTTGCATTTTTATTAACTATGTTATAGGGTTGAAAACAGCTCCCAATTTTATTGACAAATATATCCTATTGTGTATAATGTCCCAACATGAAACGATTGGACAAAAGGGATATCATACTGCGGTGGTTTGATTAGAGAAAGTTGCCGGTGCCAGCCGAGCAAACTGGAACTATTTTAGTTAAAACAAAAGAACAGTGTTGTTTATGCTCGTGTCTCATCAACTGATCAAAATATTGACCGACAGCAAGAGTAATTGAAGCTGTGACTCAACAGGGGTTTACCGTTTCAAAAACGGTATAATACGATTATTCTTAACATTAGTAGTAAATAATTTATAATTACCCAAAACCTAATAAAATTGATAGTTTCCATGTAAAATATTTACAAAATTTTAACTTTCTATAAATCATCCGTATAGGGGATATCTTAATGAAAAAATGGTTAGCCGTTGGTAGTTTAGTAGTTTCTATGTCTTATGTTGGTTCTAGCTATGCAGTTGAACCAGTTTCGAGTTCTGAAATGACTGTTGGGGCAGCAATTGCTGCTGGAGTAGGAACAGTAGCTGCCAGTTCCGTTGTGGTTGGAGCCGCTAGTGGAGTAGGTACCGCTTATTACATAAATGATAAAATGTTTACTAATTGCTCTGATGAACAAAATGCCTGTGATGTTGCTAAACTTGGTACTTATACTGGTGCTGGTTTAGGAACTATTTGGAGCATTGCTTATTTAGCAGCAGAAGGTGCTAACTTAGTTGGTTTAGCCAGTATTGGTAGTATGGTTGGTGGTGGGGTAGCAGCTGGTGCTACTACAGTAATTGCTGCTCCTATAATTGCCGCCGCCGCTATTGGTGGAGCTACTTATTGGGTAGTTAAAGATTGGGATTCCATAACAGGTTTATGGTCAGATAATGCTACTTCAGAAGTAGTATCAGAAACTCCTGTAATACCAGAAATTCCTATGACACCATAATTTTTTATATGTAGAGGTTTTCTTACCTCTACTTTTTCTTAATTTCCTAGTTATATCAAAACCTCATTTTACTCTAACAAGCAAATGATTGTGGTAAAAATAAATCCGGTTGTAACTAATTTAACCTAAATAATTATTTTTCCATCTACTCAATTTAGCGTAAGTTTATCACTACTTATTAATATTTTCGGCTGTTTAATACTTCAGAAATTTATGATACAACTTCGTTTTTATATTTGCCTAATTTTTCTACCATTTTTAAACACAGTATTTGCTGATGAATTATACATTGCAGTAGCTGCTAATTTTACTAAACCAGCTAAACATTTAGTACAAAAATTTGGAACTAAACATAATGTTAACATAAGCTTTGGTTCGACAGGACAGTTATATACCCAGATTAGACATGGAGCTCCTTTTGATATTTTTTTAGCTGGAGATATGCAACGTCCTCAAAAATTGGTGACTGATGGATTAGCCAATAACTTATTTGTATATGCTAGAGGCAGACTAATTTTATGGAGTAAAAAATCTAATTTGTTAGTTAAGAATATGTTAAATAATAATCAATTTAATCGGCTTGCGATAGCTCATCCCAAAATAGCTCCTTATGGTGCTGCTGCAAAACAAGTATTGGAAAAATTAGGTCTATGGGATAGATTACAGGATAAAATTATACGAGGAAATAATATTAGTCAAGCTTATCAATTTATTATAACAAGTAATGCTGAATTGGGGTTTATTGCTCTATCACAATATCAAAATACTGGTTCTTATTGGTTGATTGATGAAAACCTATATTCTCCAATTTTACAAGGAGCAGTATCACTAAATCAAAAACCAGTGACTAAAGAGTTTATTAAGTTTTTACAAGGACGTATAGCACATAAAACTATTAAAAAATCAGGTTATATCATTAATAAACAACATTAGTTTAAATTATTTTTTACCTGACCATCCTATAATTTGACGATCATTACCATTAAATTTTTCCATTTTCTTTTAAGTTGAAATTATTTAATACCTCATTTCCATAAAAATACACTTCATTCTATCATTAAGTTTTATATGCCTTATTCTTTATCATAATTTTGCTCTTCAGTAGCAAATATACCTGTTAATTATCAATAGTTTCCATTACAATATCTAATTATTTTTAATGCAAACATTCTACTGTTTTTTTAATAAATATTATATTTTTTACCAGATGTAATTAAATAATCTTAAATAATATTGATTATCCAAAGATGTTAGACATTCTTAGTTTTTTTTGATAGAATTTAGCACAAATTCATTATAATACATCAATTTTTATATTAATAGATTTTTTTAAAATTAATTG
>DRQV01000075.1 GCA_011371325.1 Thioploca sp. | reverse complement strand
TTTTAATTCACTTGGGCATGTCTGGTAATTTGCAAGTATTACCATATAAAACTGAATTAAAAAAACATGACCATGTTGATATTATTTTTACTAATGGACTATGTTTACGTTATAATGATCCACGTAGATTTGGTTGTATATTATGGACTGAAGCACCAATATTAGAACATAAATTGTTAGCTAAATTAGGGCCAGAACCATTAGAGAAAGATTTTAATGGTAAATATTTATATGATCGTGCTAAAAATCGTCGAATAGCAGTGAAAAATTTTATTATGGACGGCAATATTGTAGTTGGAGTTGGCAATATATATGCCAATGAAGCCTTATTTTTTGCTAGAATCCATCCAGAACGTGCGGTAGGTAAAATAAGTTTAGCCGAATATAAACGTCTTACTAAAGCAATTAAACAAGTATTACTAGTAGCTATAAAAATGGGTGGTACAACCTTGCGGGATTTTACTGATAGCTCTGGTAAACCTGGCTATTTTAAACAAGAACTATTGGTATATGGTAAAGCTGGCGAAATTTGTAGTCAATGTGGGACAATAATACATACTAAAAAAATTGGCCAACGAGCTACTTATTATTGCCCTATATGTCAACGATAAATTATTAACCATGAAACGTATTTTAATAATGGCTGGCGGTACTGGAGGCCATGTTTTTCCTGCTCTAGCTGTAGCGGAAGCATTACAAGCTCAAGCAATAGATGTTTGTTGGTTAGGAACTCGCAAAGGCTTAGAAGCTAAAGTTATACCAGCATCTAATATAAATATTAAATATATCAATATTCAAGGCATACGTGGTAAAGGTTTACTCGGAATATTATTAGCTCCTTTTAAAATTACCTTGGCTATTTGGCAATCAATTCAGATTTTACGTGCTGTACAGCCAACTAAAGTTATCGGTTTTGGTGGTTTTGTGACTGGTCCAGGTGGGATAGCTGCTTGGTTGTTGGGCATCCCATTGTTAATTCATGAACAAAATGCTATAGCTGGTTTAACTAATCGTTGGTTAGCAAAGATCGCTACTAATGTGATGGAAGCTTTCCCCAATACCTTTCCTAACAATGCTATTCATACCGGCAATCCGTTAAGAAGCAATATTACTAACTTATCAAATTCTATCGATAAGCATGATACTTTAAATATACTGGTCGTTGGTGGCAGTTTGGGAGCTAAAGCATTAAACGTAGTAGTACCAATAGCATTACAAAAAATACCATACGATATCGAAGTCTTGCATCAAACTGGTAACTTACATTTTACAGCAATGCAAGAGGCTTATTCCGGCACTAAATTCAAAATTACAGCCTTCATTGATAATATGGGGGAAGCTTACCAATGGGCTGATTTAGTAATTTGCCGGGCTGGAGCAATAACTGTTTGTGAATTAGCTCAAGCTGGAGTCGCTAGTATTCTAATCCCTTATCCTTATGCAGTAGACGATCATCAAACTTTAAATGCCAAATTTTTAGCTGATAAACAAGCGGCGATCTTATTACCACAATCAGAATTAACCGTAGATAAACTGATAATTATAATAACTAAATTATATAAAAACCGTTCTCATCTACAATATATGGCAACTGCTGCAAAAAATTGTGCAATTCCAAACGCTTTACAACAAATAATTGATATAATAATGCAAGATTAAAAATCACCATTTTTTAAGGATTATTTATGGATATAAAAACTATCAATACCAGTGCTTTTGCTGGTCAAAAACCTGGAACTTCCGGTTTACGAAAAAAAGTAACCATATTTCAGCAACAACATTATTTGGAAAACTTTGTTCAGGCAATTTTTAATTCTTTGACTAACTTTCAAGGTAAGACTTTAGTTGTTGGTGGTGACGGACGTTACTATAATAAAACCGCAATTCAAACTATTTTAAAAATAGCTGCTGCTAATGGTTTTGGCAAAATTTTAGTTGGTCAAAATGGGCTGTTATCCACTCCGGCAGTATCAGCTATTATTCGCAAACGACAAGCTTTTGGAGGCATAGTTTTATCAGCTAGTCATAATCCTGGAGGGCCGCAAGGTGACTTTGGAATTAAATATAACATTAGCAATGGAGGGCCAGCACCAGAGAAAGTTACTGATGAAATTTACCAACATTCTCAAACTATTAGCAAATATAAAATTATTGATAGTCCTAATATTGACTTATCCCAATTAGGTATCAATAAAATAGGTAATATGCAGGTAGAAGTTATTGATGCAATTGCTGATTATGCTGAATTAATGGAAGAACTATTTGATTTTTCAGCTATTAGTAAATTATTCAGTTCTGGTTTTACCATGTGTTTTGATGCCATGCATGCTGTTACTGGACCTTATGCAAAAACTATTTTAGAACAAAAACTAGGAGCAACCATTGGCACAGTGGTAAATGGTATTCCGTTAGAAGATTTTGGCGGTGGACATCCAGATCCAAATTTAACTTATGCTCATGATTTAGTCGATATCATGTATGGAAAAGATGCCCCTCAATTTGGAGCTGCTTCTGATGGTGATGGAGATCGGAATATGATATTAGGTCAAAGTTTTTTTGTGAATCCTTCCGACAGTTTAGCAATTTTAGCAGCCAATGCAACCTTAGCTCCTGGTTATAAAGATGGTTTGGCTGGAATTGCTCGTTCGATGCCGACTAGCGAAGCAGTTGATCACGTTGCTGAATCGCTCAAGATTGACTGTTATGAAACCCCAACTGGTTGGAAATTTTTTGGTAATTTATTGGATGCTAAATTAGCTACTTTATGTGGAGAAGAGAGTTTTGGGACTGGTTCTAGTCATGTACGGGAAAAAGATGGTTTATGGGCAGTATTATTTTGGTTGAATATTTTAGCTGTAAGTAAACTATCAGTGGAAGATATTGTATATAAACACTGGGCTAAATATGGACGCAATATATATTCTCGCCATGATTACGAAGGAATTGATAGCGAGTTAGCCAATGAACTTATGGAAAATTTATATCATACTTTCAGTAGTTTAAAGGGTAAAAAATTTGGGAGATATGTAGTAGAATATTGTGATGATTTTAGTTATATTGATCCAGTTGACCATAGTATTAGTCAAAATCAAGGAATGCGAATAGGTTTTCAAGATGGTTCTCGAATCGTGTTTCGTCTATCTGGAACTGGAACTGAAGGAGCAACTTTACGAGTTTATTTAGAATCTTTTGAACCAGATACCACAAAACACCATTTAGATTCACAAGTTGCATTAGCAGACTTGATTAAATTAGCAGATAAAATAGCTAAGATTAAAGATTATACAGGAAGAGATAAGCCATCTGTTATCACTTAAGATCATATATTTGGAATTTTACTTTAAATACAGATTTATTTTTAGAGGATAAAATTCCATAAACACAGTATCTTCTGTTGGTAAATTTATTTCCTCTTAATTAAAACCGTTCAAATAGGACTTTGCATACAATTTTTTTTATAACAATTTTAATTTAAGAATCATTTAACTAGGAAATACTTGGGGTAAACAACAGTACTTGACAATCTGTACATATTAACCTTGTTCCAATTTTTGGATTAATGGTAGAATATCTTGTTTCAATATATCTACAGTCAATTGGCCAGTATATTTATACCGTACAATTCCTTGTTTATCAACTATAAAAGTTTCTGGCGTACCGGTTACTCCCCATTCCATACCAACTTTACCATCTTTATCAAAAGCATTAACCACATAAGGGTTACCAGTTTTAGTTAATATTTCTGTTGCATCAGCTATAGTATCTTTATAGTTAAGACCATAAATAATATAACCTTGTTTAGCCATTTGCATTAATAATGGATGTTCGTAACGACAAGTAGCACACCAAGAAGCCCATACATTAAATAGTGATACTTTATTTTGAAAATCTTTATTGCTAAAAGTTTTATTAGGATTTAACAGTTGTGGCAGAGAAAAACTAGGAGCTGGTTTATCGATTCTGGTAGAACCAATATCACGAGGATTTAAACTCAATCCAGCGTATAAAAAACCACCTAAAATAATACATATTACTAAAGGAATGGAATAACGTAACATATTCAATTATCTCTATAATTTAAAAATGGATTTTAATTAAACAGCAAGTTTTTGTTTTAATAACTCATTGACTTGTTTAGGATTAGCTTTACCTTTGGAAGCTTTCATTACTTGCCCCACAAAAAAACCAAACACTTTATCTTTACCACCTTGATATTCTGCTACCTGTTTAGGATTATTGTTAATAACTTCATCGATTATTTTTTCAATAGCATCACTATCAGTAACCTGTTTCCAACCATGTTGATTAATAATAGTATCAGCATCACCTTCGCCATCCCACATAGCTGCAAATACTTTTTTAGCAATTTTACCAGAAATAGTTTTGTCAGTGATTCGTTGTAACATACTAGCAAGTTGTTCTGGAGTAATTTTAGAACTAGTTATATCCAAATTATTTTTATTTAAGAATGCTGATAAATCACCTACTATCCAATTGGCACAAATTTTTGCTTCACTAGCAGATTTTTCAACAACTTGTTCAAAGTAATCAGCCATTTCTCTGCTATTAATTAAAGATTCTGCATCATAAGTAGATAAATTATATTGGCTAATAAACCGTTGTTTTTTAACATCAGGTAGTTCTGGTAAAGTTTTTGTTATCTGTGCTAAAAATTCTGGTTCAATGATTAACGGTAATAAATCTGGATCATTAAAATAACGATAGTCATTAGCTTCTTCTTTAGAACGCATTGGACGAGTTTCATGCTTATCCGAATCATATAGACGAGTTTCTTGTTTTACTGTTTTTCCACTTTCTAAAATATCAATTTGCCGTTCAATTTCAAGGTTTAATGCTCGTTCTATAAATCGAAAAGAATTTAAATTTTTTAGTTCAGTTCTAGTACCAAGTTCCTGTTGGCCTTTAGGACGTATAGATATATTAGCATCGCATCGAAATGAACCTTCCTGCATATTACCATCACATATTCCCAAATATTGCACCAATGAATGGATTTTTTTCATATAAGCGACAGCCTCTTTGGGAGATCGCATATCAGGTTCTGATACTATTTCTAATAGGGGAGTACCTGCTCGATTAAGATCAATTCCTGTAAGACCATGAAAATCCTCATGTAAAGATTTACCTGCATCTTCTTCTAAATGAGCTCTAGTAATACCAATGGTTATTTTTTCGTCATTTACCTCAATTTGTATCTTTCCTTGTCTTACTATAGGTAATTCAAACTGGCTAATTTGATAGCCTTTGGGTAAATCAGGATAGAAGTAATTTTTACGAGCAAATACAGATTGTTGTGCAACTTCAGCTTCAATTGCCAATCCAAATTTAGCTGCCATTAGTACAACATTTGAGTTAATTACTGGTAATACTCCAGGCATTCCTAAATCCACGGCACAAGCTTGGGTATTAGGTTCTGCACCATAAGTTGTTGCTGCTCCAGAAAAAATTTTGCTTTTAGTAGCCAATTGAGCATGAATTTCTAGGCCAATAACTGTTTCCCATGTCATATTTAAATATTACCTGTTAAGTAAAGTTCTATGTATATTTATTATAACATGAGGATTGTTTATTACTAAAATATATCAATTGGTAATTTGTGAATTAAAAATTATGATAGGAGTCCCCGATCTAAATTAGGCAATAAATGAAATTGATTAGGGTATCGCTCCTAAGGCTAAAAATATAAGTTGACAAATATCATTCGATTCGGTAGTTTTATTTATAAATAACTCAATAAGATATTTAAAAATGCAATCAACAACCACTTCTGATGAATTTTTGAAAGGGATTTGGAAAGAAAATCCGGTGTTTGTACATGTATTAGGCTTATGCCCAATGTTGGCAGTGACTAATTCGGCAATTAATGCAATTGCAATGGGATTAGCAACTTTCTTTGTATTAATAGGTTCTAGTACTTTGGTATCTCTGTTTAGAAACTTGATTCCTAGACAAGTACGAATTTCCTGTTACATCATAATAATAGCAACTTTTGTGACTGTGGCAGACTATACTTTGCAAGCTCTTGTACCAATAGTACATAAAGAATTGGGGGCTTTTGTACCATTAATCGTAGTAAACTGCATGATTTTAGGTAGACAAGAAGCTTTTGCTTCTAAAAATAATGTTAAATTAGCTATCGCAGATGCACTTGGAGTTGCGATAGGATTTATCTTTGCATTACTTATTTTAGGCGGTTTACGAGAAATATTAGGCAATGGTTCTTTATTTGGCATATCATTATTTGGTCCTAATTTTGAACCTTGGGTTGTAATGTTATTGCCACCAGGTGGATTTATTATGTTGGGATTAATTTTATTGTTTTTTAATTGGTTAAAACAGAAAAAAGATAATCTTATAGAACAATTAGCTACTAAGGAACTTGCTTAATGGATAATTTAATTTGGATATTTATCAGTTCTTTATTAGTAAATAACTTTATATTTTCCTATTTTCTAGGTTTATGTCCATTTTTTGGAGTTTCTGGGAAATTAGAAACAGCATTTAGGTTAGGTTTAGCTAGTATGTTTGTAATGTTAATAACAGCTATTTGCACTTGGTTTTTAAATAGTTACATACTAATCTATGCTCCTTATTTACGCTTGATAAGTTTTATTGTGGTAATTGCTAGTACTGTCCAATTTGTGGAAATGGTGATCAAAAAATTCAGCCCAGCTTTGTTTAATGCATTAGGTATTTATTTACCTCTAATCACTACTAACTGTGCTATTTT